>JALOOS010000101.1 GCA_025454275.1 Desulfobacterales bacterium
CTTTCTCGTGCGGGTGGCCGACGGCGACGCCCGGGCGGCACTGAACGCGCTCGAGGTCGCAGCCTCCCTGGTGCCTTCGGCCGCCCCGGGTGATGAGGCCGGCGCACGCAGCATCGGCCTGGCGCTCCTGCAGCAGGCCCTGCAGAAAAAGGCCTTGGTCTACGACAAGGCCGGGGAGGAGCACTACAACCTCATTTCGGCGCTCCACAAGAGCCTGCGGGGAAGCGACCCGGATGCGGCCCTCTACTGGCTGGCCCGGATGCTCGCATCGGGCGAGGATCCGTTTTACATCGCCCGGCGCATGGTGCGCTTCGCCTCCGAGGATGTCGGCAACGCCGACCCCCAGGCGCTGGGGGTCGCCATGAATGCCATGGAGGCCTTTCGCTTCCTGGGTCATCCGGAAGGGGAGCTTGCGCTGGCGCAGGCAGCGGTCTACCTTGCAACCGCACCCAAAAGCAACCGCATCTACACCGCCTACGGGGAGGTGCGGGCGGCGGTCGCTGCGAGCGGCTCCCTGCCGGTGCCGCTCCACATCCGCAACGCCCCCACCGCCCTCATGCAGGAGCTTGGCTACGGCCGCGGCTATCGGTATGCTCACGACTACCCGGAGGCCGTCGTCCCCCGGGACTGCCTGCCCGAGGCGCTGACAGGCCGCGTCTTCTACCAGCCCACCGACCGGGGGTACGAGAAGCTCGTGAAGCAGCGCCTGGAGCGGTGGCGCGAGCTGCGGCGCAAGGCCTTCGCGAGCGACCGGCAATAGGCGCTGGATCCCTGAAAAGCGCTTTTCCGCCGCGGCGTGGTGTGCTATACACAACCCCTTCGGCGCTGGTATCGATGAGGTGGTAAGAGGCGTGGATTCAAGTCGCGCGAAGGGCGCGGCGGCTCCGCCCCGGCGGGGTGAAGTGCAGCGCGGCAATCGAGCCCCCTGCAACCTCATCCCAAAAAAAATCGAGCTGAATGGAGGAGATGCGATGAAAGAAGCGGTGATTGTGAGCGGAGCGCGAACGGCGATCGGCTCGTTCGGGGGTGCATTGAAGGATGTTCCGGCCATCGATCTGGCCGCCCTGGTGATCCGGGAGACCCTCACACGCGCCGGCCTGCGGCCGGAGGCGGGCGCCGACATGCAGGCGGCGGCCCCGGACGCGTTGAAAGGGCAGGGGCTGATCGAGCTCGAGAAGAAAGCGCATGCCTGGCCCGGCAGCGCCCAGCCGGTCGCCGTGGACGAGGTGATCATGGGCAACGTGCTCCAGGCCGCCCAGGGCCAGAACCCGGCGCGCCAGGCGCTGGTCCGCGCCGGGCTCTCGAAGGAGACCCCCGGCATGACCGTGAACAAGGTCTGCGGCTCGGGACTGAAGGCGATCGCCCTTGGGGCCTCCGCCGTCATGACCGGCCAGGCCGAAGTGGTCGTGGCCGGCGGGATGGAGAACATGAGCCTGGCCCCCATGGCCATGCCCAAGGCCCGCTGGGGCTACCGCATGGAGCTGACCGGCAAGGGCGAGGTGCTCGACCTGATGGTTTTCGACGGCCTCTACGAGATCTTCTACGGCTACCACATGGGGGTCACCGCCGAGAACATCGCCCAGCTTTACAAGATCGGCCGCACCGAACAGGACGAGCTCGGCGTGCTGAGCCACCAGCGCGCCCGGGCCGCGATCCAGGGCGGGCTCTTCGCCGATGAGATCGTCCCGGTGGTGATCAAGGAGCGCAAGGGGGATATCGTCGTCGCCACCGACGAGCGGCCGATGGATACCAGCATGGAGAAAATGGCCAAGCTCCGCCCGGCCTTCAGGCCGGACGGCACCGTCACGGCGGGCAACGCCTCGGGCATCAACGACGGGGCCGCGGCCGTTCTGATCATGAGTGCGGAGAAGGCGAAGGCGCTGGGCCTCACGCCCATTCTCAAGGTCAAGGCCTTCGCCTCCGGGGCGCTTGACCCCGCCTACATGGGCCTCGGGCCGGTGCCGGCCGTGCGCAAGGTGCTGAAGGCCGCCGGCATGCGCCTCGAGGAGATCGACATGATCGAGCTGAACGAGGCCTTCGCCGCCCAGGCCATCGGCTGCATGCGCGAGCTCGGGTTGAAGACCGACCGGCCGAACGAGCTCGGCAGCGGAATCTCGCTCGGCCACCCGATCGGGGCCACCGGCGCGCGGCAGGTGGTGACGGCCCTGCACCACATGCGGCGCAAGGGCTACCGCACCGGCCTGATCACCATGTGCATCGGGGGCGGGATGGGCATGGCCATGATCGTCACCGCCTGAATATTTTTTTGTTTACATGATTTGTTATTATTGCTACTAGTTAACCCCAAAACGAATCGGGAGGAAAGGTTCCCATGGACGTCGCCCGCAGAATCGGGATTCTGGTCTTCTTCGCCGTGCCGGCCATCATCGGCGGCGGCATCGTCTACCACTTTACCGATTCCCTGACCTCGATCGCCATATACCAGGTCATTCTATTGCTGGCTGCCGGAGCCTTTGTCAGCCGCTGACGTTTTTTGAAGCAGGTTTGTCCCCGAGCCCGCCACGGCCGCCGGATTGCCGCGGTAAACCGGATGCCGTGGCGTGTTTTATGCGCCTCACGCCCGTGGATCGCGCCCCCCGCCCGGAAGACGCCGCTGCACTCCCCGCCGACCCTGCCGGGGCGGTTCGGCCGTAACCTGATGGCAGACCAGGAGTTCGCATGACCCAGATTCCCCCAGCGCCTGAAGTCAGCATCGAAAAGGAGATGAAAAAGTCCTACCTGGACTACGCCATGAGCGTCATCATCGGCCGGGCGCTGCCGGATGTGCGCGACGGGCTCAAACCCGTTCACCGCCGCGTGCTCTACGCCATGGGCGAGCTCAAAAATGATTACAACAAGGCTTACAAGAAGTCGGCGCGCATCGTCGGCGACGTGATCGGCAAATACCACCCCCACGGGGATGTCGCCGTCTACGACACCATCGTGCGCATGGCCCAGGATTTCTCCATGCGCTACCCCCTGGTCGACGGCCAGGGCAATTTCGGCTCGATCGACGGGGATCCGCCGGCGGCCATGCGCTACACCGAGATCCGGATGCAGCGCCTGGCCCACGAGATGCTCGCGGATCTCGACAAGGAGACCGTGGACTTCGTCCCCAACTACGACGAGTCCCTCGCGGAGCCCTCCGTCCTGCCTTCCAAGGTGCCGAACCTCCTCGTCAACGGCTCGGCCGGGATCGCGGTCGGCATGGCCACCAACATCCCTCCGCACAACCTGGGCGAGGTGATCGACGCCCTGACCGCCCTGATCGACGCCCCCGGGCTCAGCTGCGAGGAGCTGATGGCCCGCATCCCCGGGCCGGACTTCCCGACGGGGGGCCTCATCTACGGCAGGGAGGGGATCCGCGACGCCTACACCACCGGGCGAGGCATCATCCGCGTCCGGGCGCGGGTGATGGTCGAGGCCGACAAGCGCAGCCAGAGCGAGACCATCGTCATCACCGAGCTGCCCTTCCAGGTCAACAAGGCGCGGCTGATCGAGAAGATCGCCGAGCTGGTGCGGGAGAAGCAAATCGAGGGGATCCGCTACGTCCGGGACGAATCCGACCGGGAAGGGATGCGCATCGCCGTGGGGCTCAAAAAGGACGGGATGGCCCCGGTCGTCATCAACCAGCTGTTCAAGCACACCCGCCTCGAATCCACCTTCGGGGTGATCTTCCTCGCCATCGTCGACAACCGCCCCGAGCTCCTGGACCTGAAGCAGATCCTGGAGCACTTCATCCTGCACCGCAAACAGATCGTCATCCGGCGCACGCGCTTCGATCTCGCCAAGGCCGAGGCGCGCGCCCACATCCTGGAAGGGCTCACGATCGCCCTCGACCACCTGGACGAGGTGGTGGCGCTGATCCGCCGCTCGGCCACCCCGGCCGAGGCGCGCGAGGGGCTCATGGCCGGATTCGGGCTCTCCGAGCTTCAGGCCCAGGCCATTCTGGACATGCGCCTGCAGCGGCTGACCGGCCTCGAGCGCCGGAAGATCGTGGAGGAATACCAGAGCGTCCTCGCGGACATCGCCCGCCTCCGGGAGATCCTGGCGAGCGAGCGGCGGGTGCTCGACATCATCAAAGAGGAGCTCGCCGAGCTCAAGACCCAGTTCGGCGATCCGCGCCTCACGGAGATCGTCGAGGAGGCGCGCGAGATTTCGATCGAGGACATGATCGCCGAAGAAGACATGGTGGTCACGATCTCCAACCGCGGCTACATCAAGCGCAACCCCATCACGATCTACCGCAGCCAGCGCCGCGGCGGCAAAGGGGTGACCGCCATGGGCACCCGCGAGGACGATTTCGTGGAGCGGCTCTTCGTGGCCTCCACCCACCATACCTTTCTCTTCTTCACCAATTTGGGCAAGGTCTACTGGTGCAAGTGCTACGACATCCCGCAGGCCGGGCGGCTGAGCCTGGGCAAGGCCGTCGTCAACCTGCTCAACATGGCGGAGCAGGAGCGGCTCACCACGGTGCTGGCCGTGCCCGAGTTTGCGCCCGGCAAGTACGTCCTCATGGCCACCAAGAACGGCCTGGTGAAGAAGACCGACCTCATGGCTTACAGCCGTCCGCGGACCGGGGGGATCATCGCCATCAACCTGCTTCCGGGCGACGAGCTGATCGCCGCCCACATCACCGACGGCACCATGAACGTCTTCCTCGGCTCGGCCGAGGGCAAGGCCATCCGCTTCCACGAGTCCGACGTGCGCCCCTCGGGCCGGACGGCGACGGGGGTGCGGGGCATGAGTCTCGCCGATGAGGAGAAGCTCGTCGGCATGGAGGTGCTGAGCCACGGCGAGACCCTCTTCACCGTCACTGAAAACGGCTACGGCAAGCGCACCTCGATCGACGAGTACCCGGTGCACCGGCGCGGCGGCAAGGGGGTGATCGCCATCAAGACCTCCGCGCGCAACGGCCGGGTGGTGGCGATCCTGGTCGTCAACGACCAGGACGACCTCATGCTGATGACCAGCATCGGCAAGGTGATCCGCACCTCGATCCGCGGCATCTCGGTCATCAGCCGCAACACCCAGGGGGTGAAGCTGATCGGGGTGGACGAAGGCGAGCGGGTGGTGGGTGCGGCGCGCCTGGGCGAGAAAGACGAGGAGGAAAAAGCGGCGGAGGAGGGGGGCGGCGATGCAGCCTGACCTGCAGGGCGGACCGGAGGGGTTGCGGGTGGCGGTGGTCGGCGGGGGCAGCTGGGGCACGACCCTCGCGAACCTTCTCGCCGAAAAAGGCCTGCGCGTGGAGCTGTGGGTCTTCGAACCCGAGGTGGCCGAGCAGATCCGAACCCTGCGCGAAAACCGCCTCTTTCTTCCGGGGGTGGCCCTCGCACCGAATTTGAACGCCACCACGAATCTCCCGCAGGCGGTGGCCGATAAAGAACTCGTGGTGGTAGTGGTGCCCTCGCACGTCCTGCGCGCCACCACGGCCGCCATGGCCGGCGCCCTCGGGCCGTCGGCCTTCGTGGTGTCGGCTTCGAAAGGGATCGAAAACCGAACCTATTTGACCATGACCGGGGTGCTGCGGGAGACCCTCGGGCTCTCCGACCTGCGGCTGGGGGTCCTCTCCGGGCCGAGCTTTGCCGCGGAGGTGGCGCGCCGCATGCCGACCACGGTGACGGTGGCCTCCCGCAACCCGGAGCTCGCGCGGCAGGTGCAGGCGATTTTCGCCACCCCCTTCTTCAGGGTCTACACCCATGCGGATGTCACCGGGGTGGAGCTGGGCGGCTCGGTCAAGAACGTCATCGCCATCGCCGCGGGCATCGTCGACGGCCTGGGGTTCGGGTTGAACACCCGCGCGGCCCTCATCACCCGCGGGATGACCGAGATCCGGCGGCTGGGGATCCGCCTGGGGGCGAACCCGCGCACCTTCACCGGGCTTGCCGGCTACGGGGACCTGATCCTGACCTGCACCGGCAACCTGAGCCGCAACCACACCCTCGGCTACCGGATCGGCCGGGGAGAGCGGCTCGCCGCTCTTCTCGCCGGCACGCGCAGCGTGGCCGAGGGGGTCCACACCTCGGAATCGGTCTACAACCTCTCCCGGCAGCTGGGGGTCGAGATGCCGATCTGCCACCAGACTTACCGCATCCTCTACGAGGAGCTGCCGCCGAAAGAGGCGCTTTTCCAGCTGATGAGCCGGAATCTCAAGGCGGAGCTGGACGACGAGTGATGGCGAAGCCGAAAGCCCAATTTCGGCGTTGCGCTTCGCCCCGTCGCCACTGCGGCGTACTGCCCGTACGCCTCGTGCCGCGGGGCTCGCGCGCCTTGAAATTGGGTCTTTGGGCTTCGCCATCGTGCGCCCCCTGGCTATTGGAACTTGGCGTTAAGGTTCCGGACATGCCGGCCGATAGCATACGTGTCGCCGGGATGGAGCGTCGTAAGCCCTTTGATGCCGGGCTTGAGGTTCAGTCTTTGTTTTCATGTGGGAGCGGCTCCCGGCCTTCGTACCCTGTACTTCGGCGGAGTCGGCTCCAG
>JALOOS010000102.1 GCA_025454275.1 Desulfobacterales bacterium
GTTCCGCCGCTGGCCATCGGGCTGACCGTGGTGGCCTATGGTACCGGCACCCCCGAGCTCGCCGTGAGCCTGCGGGCCGGCCTGGACGGCAACAGCGAAATCGCCGTGTCCAACGTGGTCGGCAGCAACATTTTCAATGTACTTCTGATCCTGGGACTTTGCGCGGCGATCCTGCCCCTCGAGGTCCGGCGTCAACTGGTTCGGCTCGATGTCCCGATCATGATCGCGGTCTCGCTCCTGCTGATGCTGATGGCGGTGGACGGCCGCCTGGGCGCAGGAAGCGGGGCCCTGCTCCTGGCCGGGCTCGTCGTCTACACGGGATGGTCCCTTCGAACCGTTCGCCGGGAGGGGGCGGAGCCCGGCGCCGGACCCGTTGTCGCGCCGCCGGCCGCCGGGGGAGGAGCAGGCCGTGTCGCCTGGCAGGTGCTGCTCGCGGCCGCCGGACTGGCGCTATTGGTCGTGGGTTCGCGCTGGCTGGTGGACGGAGCCGTTCTCGCTGCCCGCTCAGCGGGCGTGAGCGACATCGTGATCGGCCTTACGCTTGTTGCGGCGGGCACCTCGCTGCCGGAGGTCGCCACCTCGGTTATCGCCGCATTTCGCAACGAGCGGGACATCGCCGTCGGCAATGTCGTCGGGAGCAACATCTTCAACATCCTGGGGATCATCGGCATCAGCGCGGTGGCAAGCCCCGGCGGCCTCACCATCGCCCCCTCGCTGCTGAATTTCGACATGGTCGTGATGATCGCGGCCGCGATCGCCTGCCTCCCGATCTTTTTCACGGGATACTGCATCGCACGCTGGGAGGGATGCGTCTTCATCGCGGCCTATGGCGCCTACACCGCCTATCTGTTCATGAAAGCGACCGAACACGACGCCCTGCCTGTATTCAGCGCCACCATGGCTTATTTTGTCCTGCCCCTCCTGGCCCTGACACTGGTGGCCCTGAGCGTGCAGAAACTGCGACAAGGCGGCCGGCGGAAAATGTGTTGACTCAAGCGGCGGTTCCGTGATTGGTTGCCGGATCGCCCAACTACAGAAAGGGAGACGAACCGCATGAAATTTGCCTGGATTTCTGCATTGAGCGTCCTGACCGCCGTCACACCGGCGGCTTCCGGCGAAACACCGAAGGTGGCGATGGAGACCGACAAGGGCCGGATCGTGATCGAGCTCTATCCGGAGAAAGCCCCGAAGACGGTCAAGAACTTCCTCGAGTACGTGGATGCCGGCCACTACGACAACACCATCTTCCACCGCGTCATCCCCAACTTCATGATCCAGGGCGGCGGCATGAGCGCCGCGATGAAGGAGAAACCCGCCCGTGCCCCGATCAAGAACGAGGCGGACAACGGGCTCAAAAACCTGCGCGGCACGATCGCCATGGCCCGCACCCAGGTGGTCGATTCCGCCACGGCCCAGTTCTTCATCAACACGGTCGACAACGACTTCCTCGACCACAAGAACAAGACCCCTCAGGGCTGGGGCTATGCCGTCTTCGGCAGGGTGACGGAGGGCATGGAGGTCGTGGATGCGATCACCAAGGTCAAGACCGGCCGCAGCGGCGGCCACCAGGATGTGCCCGTCGAGACCGTCATGATCCTCAAGGCCGCACGCGTAAAATAAACGGCCGCCCGCTTGAGCGGGCGGCCGTTTATTTTAAATGGGCTTGTTTTACACAAGCGGCAGCGCTGGGGCGCTGCCGCTTGCTGCTTTCGCCCGCCGCACCCGATTACCCATTCCCGACCAGGAAGGGAGCCTTTTCGTTCCGCTGGTCGCCTGGTTCGCCCGCCGGGGGGTGCTGGAACTGGGCTGCGACCAACCGGGCGAAATAGCCGCCCTGCCGCACCAGCTCCGGAAAACTCCCCCGCTCGATGATCCGGCCCTCCTGGAAGACCAGGATGAGGTCCGCGTCCCGGATCGTGGCCAGCCGGTGGGCGATGATGAAGGTGGTGCGCCCCTTTTTCAGGTTGGCGAACGCCTGCTGCACCTGGGCCTCGGTGGCGGCGTCCAGAGCGCTCGTCGCCTCGTCCAGGATGAGGAGCGGCGGGTTCTTCAACAACACGCGGGCGATCGCGAGGCGCTGGCGCTCCCCGCCGCTCAGGTTGGAGCCGCGCTCTCCGATCCGGGTCTGGTAGCCGCGCGGCTGCCGCAGGATGAATTCGTGGGCGCAGGCCAGCCGCGCCGCCGCCTCCAGTTCGGCGTCGGTGGCCTCGGGCCGGCCGACCCGCAGGTTGTCGGCGATGCTGCGGTAAAACAGCAGGCTCTCCTGGAAAACCACGCCGATCTGCGCGCGCAAGGAGTCGAGCGTCACCTCCCGGATGTCGGCGCCGTCGATGCGGATCACCCCCTGCTGGGGATCGTCCTGCCGGTGCAGGAGACCCATCGCCGTGCTCTTCCCGGCCCCGGTCTCCCCGACAAGCGCTGCGGTCTGCCCCGGTGCGACCGCAAAACTCACATCGTCCAGGGCCTTGCGCGGCGGCTCGTAGCTGAAGCTCACGCGGTCGAACTCGACCCGGCCCTCGACCTTCTCCATCGCCCGCGCACCGGGCCGGTCGGCCACCGCCGAGGGGGTGTCCAGCACTTCGAAGAACTCCCGCAAATTGTGGATGTCCATGAAGAGCCAGTTCACAAAACCGACCACCTGGTCCATGCGCCCGATGAGATGGGTGGCAAATCCCATGAAGGCCACGATCTCACCCACGCTCGCCTCGCCCTGCAGGTTCAGCCAGGCCCCCAGCGCGAAGATGCTGATGACCGTAACGGTCGCCGCCGCCCCCTGCAGGACGCTGACGACGGCCCACCAGTTGAGGACCGGGAACTGGGCCGAGAGCAGGCGCTCGATCACCTCGCGCATCATCCGCATCTCGGCCGACAGCCGCACGAAGCTCTGCACCAGCGCCACGTTGCCGATGGTATCCCCCGCCCGCTCGGCCAGCGCCGTACGGTAACCCTCCACCTCGCCCTGGGCGCTCAGGGTGCGGCGCGTGACGAAGGCGGTGAGGAGGGCCGAGGCCGCCACGAGCGCGATCATCAAGAGCGCCAGGGGCCGGTTGAGGAAAAGGGTGAGCGGCAGGAGCACGACGAGCGCCGCCAGGGTGGAGAGGTGGTCGCGGAACATCGCCAGCCACAGGCCGAAGAGCTGGTCGCCGCCCTGGAGCATGATCTTGAGCAGACGGCCGGAGTGCGAGCGGCGGTGGTAGGCGAGGTGCAGCTGCAGGACATGCTCGCAGAAGGCGGCCGTGACGTTCAGCCGCTGGCGATGGGCCAGGCGGTCGGCGTGCAGGGAGACGAGGATCCGCGCGCCGATCCCCCCCACCCCCACGGCCGCCCAGAGCCCGAAGATCCGCACCCCGTCGTGTAAGGTGGCCTCGACCCCGCGCGCCGCGGCATGGGTGAGGAGGTCGATCGCCCGGCCGAAGAGGATCGGGTCCAGAAAGGGGACGGCGGCGAGGGCCAGGTTGGCCAGGGCCAGGGTGACGGCCAGGGTCCGCACCGGCCGCAGCAGCCCGAGGACCCGGCCGTAGATGCTGATGAAAAGGGAGGCGCGCATGGCCTGGCAGATGTAACGGATTCCGCCAACCCCGTCAATCGCCCCGGCGCAGGGCCCCCGTGGGAAATGCCGGCGGGGGCTTTCATTCTCCGGCCGGCTTTTGTATAAGGGCCCCTTTTCGGAACGATGGGAGGCCCACTTTCTTTCCGCAGGAGCGCAAGCGATGATCTTCAACGAAGAGTTCGAAACCATGCCGCGCGAGGCCCTGGAGGCGATCCAGCTGCGGCGGCTGCAGGCGACCGCGGCCCGGGTCTACAACACGGTCCCCTTCTACCGGCGCCGGTTCGAGGAGGCGGGGGTCAGCCCCGATTCGATCCGCACGCTCGCCGACCTGCAGCGGCTGCCCTTCACCACCAAGGCGGACCTGCGCGACAATTACCCCTTCGGCATGTTCGCCGTCCCCATGGACAGCGTGACCCGCATCCACGCCTCCTCCGGCACCACCGGCAAACCCACGGTGGTGGGCTACACGGCGCGCGACGTCCAGACCTGGGCCGAGCTGATGGCCCGCAGCCTGATGGCGGCCGGCGCGCGCAAGGACGACATCGTGCACAACGCCTACGGCTACGGGCTCTTCACCGGCGGGCTCGGGGTGCACTACGGGGCCGAGCGGCTGGGCGCCTCGGTCATCCCGATCTCGGGCGGCAACACCCGGCGCCAGGTGATGATCATGAAGGACTTCGGCCCCACGATCCTCACCTGCACCCCCTCCTACGCCCTGCACCTCGCCGAGGTGGCGCACGAGATGGGGGTGAGCTTCCAGGAGCTGAAGTTCAAGGCCGGGATTTTCGGCGCCGAACCCTGGTCCGAGACGATGCGCCGGGAGATCGAACGCACCCTGAACCTCAAGGCCATGGACATTTACGGGCTGAGCGAGGTGATGGGCCCCGGGGTGGCGGTCGAGTGCATCGAGGCCCAGAACGGCCTGCACCTCTTCGAGGACCATTTCATCGCCGAGATCATCCACCCGAAGACCGGCGCGCCGCAGCCGTATGGGACGCCGGGCGAGCTCGTCTTCACCTCCATCACCAAGGAGGCTTTTCCGGTGATCCGCTACCGCACCCGGGATCTCTCGGTCCTGCATCCCGAGCCCTGCCGCTGCGGGCGCACATTGGCCCGCATGGGCCGGATCCAGGGCCGCAGCGACGACATGCTCATCATCCGCGGGGTCAACGTCTTCCCCTCCCAGATCGAAAGCGTCATCATGGAGAGCGGACGCTTCGAGCCCCACTACCAGCTCGTGGTGGACCGGATCGGCACCCTGGATCAGCTCACGGTGCGGGTGGAGGTGAACGAAGCCATGTTCTCCGATGCGATCAAGAACCTGCAGTCGATCGAGCGCGAGCTCGAGCGCACCATCCGCGAGACCCTGGGGGTGACCACCCGGGTCAAGCTCGTGGAGCCGAAGGGGATCCAGCGCAGCGAGGGCAAGGCGGTGCGCGTGATCGACAACCGCAAACTGTAAGGAGCAACCACCATGAACGCCGAGCAGATTTCGATTTTCCTGGAGAACACGCCGGGGCGGCTGGTCGAGGTGACCCGCATTTTCGAGGCGGGCGGGATCAACATCCGCGCCCTGTCGCTCGCCGACACTTCCGATTTCGGCATCCTGCGGCTGATCGTGAACGACAACGAAACGGCCAAGCGCCTGCTCCAGGAAAAGGGGTTCACGGTGCGCCTGACCGAGGTGGTGGCGGTCGAGGTGGCGGACCGGCCCGGCGGCCTGCACGCGATCCTCGTGGCCCTGGCCGCGGCCGGGGTCAACGTGGAGTACATGTACGCCTTCGTCCGCCAGAGCGGCCGGAATGCCGTCATGATCTTCCGCTTCGACGACACCCGCAAGGCCGAGTCGATCCTGCGCGAACGCGGCATGCGGGTCATCGACGGCAACGATCTCGCCGCGATGTAGCCGGCAGCGCCCCGCCCAAAATGCAGACGCCCCCGCACTGCCGCCGGGGGCGTCTGCAGCGATCCCATCCGATGGCCGCCCCTTCGTCTCTCCGGGGCGGCCGTTCGTCTAAAAGAACTTCTCCTGGAGCCCGTAGGGGTCTTTGAACTCCAGCTCAGGGCGGAACCGCAGCTTGCCGTCGGGGCCCCGCCGGTCGACGTATTTCAGGATCTCCAGATCCACCTTCAAGGGCACGTTGACCCCGGCCTGGGTGAGGGCCTGGCGCAGATAGGCTTCGGCCCGTGTGCCGAAGGCGACGGAGTCGCCCAGGATGCGCAGCCCCTCGGCCGGGTTGTGGAAACCGACCGAATTCTCGGCCCCCATGAAGACCGTGCGGTAGAAGGCCTCCTCGTAGAACTCCTTGGCCTTGTCGTAGAGGGCCTGGTCGATCACCTTGCCCTCCGCCTGGGCCTTGTGGGTCGACTCGAAGAGCTTGGCCACCGTGGCGCACTGGTAGCCGGCCCGGATCATGATCGATATCGTCCGGTCCTGGATCGAGAAGACCCGCTCCCGCAGCCACTGCGGGCTCTCGGCATGGCACTGCTTGCAGGCCTTCATGTCGGCCTGGACCGGGCTCATCACGCGGTGGTCCGACACCTTGTGGACCCCGGCGATGGTGTAGGGCATGTGGCAGTCCGCGCAGGAGGCCCCGGCCTTGAAGTGGGTGCTGTTGTTGGTCCAGAACTCGTACTCCGGGTGGCGCAGGAAGGCCATCCGGAAGCCGGTCACGGTCTGCTTCCACTCCTTGACCGTCTCGTCGCTTCGGATCTGGGCGATGATGTTCTCGATCGTGATGGCGCCGAACGTCGACTTCTGCCAGGGGAAATAGAGGCCGACCGACTTGCCCTCCTTGTCCTTGGGGATGTTGTAAGTGACATGGCACTGGGCGCAGACGGCGGAGCGCATCTCCTGGCGGGTCAGCTGGGCGGGGTCGACCCCCATCGCCTTGAAGGCCTCGAGCAGGGTGAACCCACGCGAGATCC
>JALOOS010000103.1 GCA_025454275.1 Desulfobacterales bacterium
AGAGAATCTTCGCGGCCGTTGAATTCGAGCGGGGCGACCCCGTGGCGCCGGCAGAGCTGTACGTTGAAGGCCGGCGTCGCCTTGACCCAGCGGCCCTCCAGGAAAAATTCGGTCACCCCATGGAAGACGAAGAGGTCGGTCCCCATGAACTCGATCAGCTGGCGGGTGGCGAGATGGTTGCGGACGTCCGCGAAGGAGAGCCGCGCCGGGATGGCGCAGGCGCGGCTCAGGGCGCAGAGCAGGCCGGCTTTCCCGATGCAGAAGGCGCGCCCCTGCTCCAGCACGCGGCTGGCGCGGTAGTGCTCGGGACGGTAGAACGGCAGATAGGGATCGTACCAGATCCCGTCCCGCACCGCGAGATAGAGATTGACGGCGGTCGCCACCGGATCGCGCGGCGACCTTCCGGCCGCCGCCCGGGCCCGCTCCCGCACGAGGGGGTGGTCGCAATCAAGGATGGCGGTCGGGCGGCGGTATTCGCCCCGGGCGGGATTCGAGGTTCCCATCGGCATCAGGGGGACTGTCCGAAGCGCAGCCACTTGAAGGCCTGCCGGGCTTCCGCTGAAACGTCGGCACCGATGCGGGCCATGAAGATGTTTTCCGGCTTCAGGCAGACGTTGGGGTCGTTGGTCGTGTACTCCGTGAAGCCGAACGGCTCGAAGAGGCGGATCATCATCTGGCGGTACTCCTGAGCCGACATCCGGTTGCCGTCGAGATCCCAGGTCCAGGAGTAGCCGACGAAATAGGCGATCTTCGCCTCGATCAAGGGGTGAACCATCATCATCTGCACGAGGGCTTTCGCCACCTTCTGGCTGCGCCACCTGCGGTTCACCTCGATCGCGTTCACCTCCATCATCAGGTTGGGCCGGAGCTCCGCCCAGCGCTCCTCGGGATCCGGGTAGGCGAGAACCCCGAAGCCGACGATGTGCACCGCATCGGCGATGGCGAGCACCACGCTCGTATCCGGCTGCTCCGCCTTGCGCTCGAGGCTCTCGCGCTTGGTGAAGAGCGAACGGTAGTGGGCATGGGTGCCGAACTGCCGGTCGAAGCTGAGGGTCCGGATCTCCTCCGGCCTGCAAAAGGAGCGGATCCTCAGTTCGCCGAGCGGAGTGGCGGCGAGGATTTCATGGGAGGCGTAAGCGGTCATGGCCGTGCGGTCAGAAATCCCCCCAATCCTTGTGAAGCTGCTTGGTCATGATCAAGAGGTCGTGGCGCTGACCCCGGGGGTCGATGACGAAATCCTCGAGGACGGCCTTCTTGAAGAAATCGAGTTTGCAGGCCGATTCGATGGCGGGTTGCTCAACCCCGACCACGAGGTCGGCCCTGATCTCGCGCAGCCCCTTCTCCATCGCCAGGTGAATGAGGTCGAGCAGCATCCAGCTTCCCAGGCGCTTCTGCCGGTAGGCGGGGGCGACGATGATGCGCAGCCGCCCCTGGTGATGGTAGCAGCCGTACTTATGCGTGTGCAGCCGGGCGTGGGCGACGATCTCGCCTGCCACGAGCGCGATGATCGAAATCACCTCCTGCTGGTCCCGGACCCAGCCGCGGATCACGGCCGGGTCCATGACGTCGAGCCGCATGTACCAGCGGTCCTCCTCCGGGATCTCACTGTAAAAACGGCGCAATGCCGGCTCATCCGCTTCGGCCAGCGGCCGGATGAGCACCTCGGTGCAATCCTTGAGAACGATCTCCTTGGGGTATTTCACCGGGCTCGCCCTCCTTGTCGTTTCGGGTACCGGTTTCAGGCAACGCAACGGGAACCGCATCCACTTAACAACCCCCTTCGAAACCTGTCAAGAAAATTCAAGGAGACCATTTTTCTCTTGACTTCCCCGCACTGTAGCTAATATATAGCTACCGATTTACTGAAGCGGATTTTTTAATACGAGGGGGGCTTAACTTCGATTTGCACATTAACCATTTGATTTCAATACTAAAAAGGAGATAGCTATGTCCGATTTGAGCTGGCTGCCGAGAGAATCGGGTCTAAAAGATCATTTCCTCTGGGGAAACGAGCACTTTTCGGACAAAGCCCCGGGGGTCATTTTCGATAAACGACCGATCAAAGACCCCCAGGGGAAACCGGTCAAGGAGCTCTTTTCCGCCTGGATCACCCTCAACAACCCCACCCAGTACAACTCCTACACCACTGAAATGGTCAAGGGCGTCATCGCCGGTTTTCAGCGCGCCTCGGCCGACCCCTCCGTCGTCGCGGCGGTCTTCACCGCCATGGGGGACCGCGCCTTCTGCACCGGCGGCAATACCAAGGAGTACGCCGAGTACTACGGCGGCCGCCCGAACGAATACGGTCTTTACATGGATCTCTTTAACGCCATGGTGGACGCCATTCTCGGCTGCAAGAAGCCGACCATCTGCCGCGTGAACGGGATGCGGGTCGCCGGCGGCCAGGAGATCGGCATGGCCTGCGACACGACCCTGTCGAGCGACCTCGCCATCTTCGGCCAGGCCGGCCCGCGGCACGGATCCGCACCCGACGGAGGCAGCTCGGACTTCCTCCCGTGGATGCTCCCGATGGAGCTCGCCATGTGGAACTGCATCTCCTGCGAGATGTGGAGCGCCTACAAGATGCAGCGGCTGGGCCTCATCTCCAAGTGCGTGCCGGTCATCCGTGAAAGCGACCGCTGGCTCCGCAACCCGGCCGTCGTCACCGAGGCCTACGTGGCCGACGGGGAGATCGTCTACGGCGAGTACAAGCGGGGCGATGAGGCCAAGAAGGCCCGGGAGATCGTCCAGAAGGCCAAGACCGATTTCACCCTGCTCGATGCCGAGGTGGACAAGATCCTCTGGACCTACACCAACCTCTTCCCCGGCTGTCTGATCAAGAGTGTCGAGGGGATCCGCCTCAAAAAGAAATTCTTCTGGGACCAGGCCAAGGTCATCAACCGCCACTGGCTCGCCGCCAACATGAACTGCGAGGCCTATCTCGGCTTCAACGCGTTCAACACCAAGAAGATCACCGGCAGGGATGTGATCGATTTCATCGAGTTCCGCCGCCGCCAGGCCCGGGGCGAAGCCTTCGATGCAGAGTTCATGGCCGCCGTGCTGGCCAAGCCCCAGGGCTGAAGGGGGACGTGAGAAGGGCCGCAACGATCTCAGAGAATCGAACCGAACCGGAGGAACCATGCTGTTAGAAGGCAAAAACGCGCTGGTCACCGGCGGCTCCCAGGGCATCGGCGCCGCGATCTCCCTCGAGCTGGCCAAGGAGGGAGCCAACATCTGCCTCACCTACCGCAAGCACGAAGCCGAGGCCCGGGCCTATGAGCAGCAGATCCGCGCCCTGGGCCGCAAGGCGCTGGCCGTCCAATGCGATATCGCCGCTTTCAAGGAGGCCGAGCGGGTGGTCCAGGCGGCGCACTCGGAATTCGGAAGCCTCCAGATCCTCGTCAACAACGCCGGGATGAACTGGGACGGCGTCAGCTGGAAGATGAGCGAAGAGCAGTGGGACCGCGTCCTGGAGGTCAATTTAAAAGGCTACTTCAATTTCACCCGCCACGTGGCGCCCCTTCTCAAGGATCAGAAATACGGCCGTATCATCAACATCACCTCCATCAACGGCCTGCGCGGCAAATTCGGCCAGACCAACTATTCCGCCTCCAAGGCCGGGATCATCGGCTTCACCAAGGCGCTGGCCAAGGAGCTGGGCGCCTTCGGCGTGACCGTCAACGCAGTCGCCCCTGGCCTGATCGAAACGGCCATGCTCAAAGAGTCCGAGGCCCGCGACAAGATCATCGACCTCGCCATGGGCGAAAGCGCGCTCAAACGGGTCGGTCAGCCGGAAGACCTGGCCTATCTCGTCTCCTTCCTCGCCTCGGACCGCGCCCGGCACATCACCGGCGAGGTGATCAAGGTCGACGGAGGGCAGTACATTTAGTGATTGGATGAGTGGTGTTTGGTTGAGTGGTGTTTGGTGTCCGGTGCAGCGGTTCATTCGCACACCCGGCGCAAAACACTGCAATACCAAACACCAAAAACCGAACACCAAACACTAAACACCAAACACCAAACTCTCTGGAGACGAACATGTCACGTGTCGCCGTTATCGGTGTCGGGCAGAGCGAGTTCGTGCGGGCCTATCCCGGCTCGGTGCGGGAGCTCGCCTTCGAGGGGTTCAAGGATGCCATGCGCGATGCGGGACTCACTCCCCGCGACATCGGCGCCTCCGTCATCTGCTCCGCCCCGGAATACGACAAGCAGCGCTCCCCGGCGGGGGTCTTCGCCGAATACTTCGGCCTCAATCCCCAGCCGACCTTCTACGTCGAGAGCCTCTGCTCCTCGAGCAGCATGGGGCTGCGCCTGGCCTACTCGCTGGTGAAGTCCGGCCTGCACGAGGTGGTGGCGATCATCGGCTTTCAGAAGATGTCGGAAATCTCCTCGGCCGAATCGCAGGAGCGCATGGGCCGCGGGGCCGACATCCAGTGGGAGAGCCCCTTCGGCACCATGATGCCGGCCTATTATGCCATGTACGCCCGCGCCCATATGGCCGCCTACGGAACCTCGCTCGAGGACCTGGCCTTGATCCGGGTCAAGGCCGCCACCTACGGCCAGCTGAACGACAAGGCGGTCTACCGCAAGGCGGTCACCTTGGAAAATCTGAGCAACCCCACCGACCGCATGGCCGGGCCGGTGGCAAGCCCCCTGCGGGTCGGGGACTGCTGCGCCAACGCCGACGGCAGCTCCTGCGTCATCGTCGCCAGCGAGGAGAAGGCCAAGGCCTTCTGCCGCAAGCCGGTGTGGATCTTGGGCGTGGGGGCCGCCACGACGAGCGTCAACCTCGCCGGCCGGGAGGTCTTCACCGGGCTGACGGCCGCCCGCGAAGCCGCCCGCCAGGCCTACGCCATGGCCGGGATCGGGCCCGGCGATGTGGACGTGGCCGAAGTCCACGACTGCTTCACCATCGCCGAGATGATGGCTTATGAGGACCTGGGGTTCGCCAAGCCCGGCGAGGGCCGGGAGCTCATCCGGAGCCGCGCGACCTACAAGGAGGGGAGAATCCCGGTGAACGTCGACGGGGGGCTGCTCTCCAAAGGACACCCCATCGGCGCCACCGGCGGCAGCCAGATCCGCACGATCGTCCTGCAGCTGCGCGGGGAGGCCGGCCCCATTCAGGTCAAGGACCCGGAGATCGGCCTGGTCCACAATATCGGCGGGGTGGGGCTTTACGGAAACGTGAGCATTTTCGGTCGCTGAGGCCACAGGAGATTCGGCATGGCGGATAAAAAGGAAACAGACGAACGCTTCAAAAAATTCGGGACGGTCAGCTTCACCTCTCTCACCAAGACCAACGATTTCATCGACCACCTCGAAAACGGCAAGGTCGCCGGCACCCGCTGCAAAGGGTGCGGGAAGCACTTCTTTCCGCCGCGCGCCGACTGCTGCCTGTGCCTGACCGGCGACATGGAGTGGTTCGAGGTGAGCGGCACCGGCCGGCTGGTATCCTTCAGCAAACTGGAATACGGGCCGGCGGGGTTCCAGGACGACGTACCCTACAGCATCGCCCTCCTCGACTACGGCGCCTTCAAGGTCTTCGGCAGAATCGGCCGGGAGGTCCCGGAGGCCGAAATCTCGGTCGGCATGCCCATGAAGACGATCGTGAACCGCCTGCCCGGCGGCAAGCTCAATTATGTGTTCGTGAAAGCATAAACGTCGGGCTCCTGCCGGAGCCCGACGTTTATATGAAGCAGGTCGAAAAAAACTGGATAGAGGGTTGATTCCATGGCCGAGCTCAAGTTCCATAAGTTTGAAACAGTGGATGGGGCCGCGCGCATCACCTTCGCCCGGCCCAAGCACAACGTCCTCAACATCGAGATGATGAACGAGTTGATCGGCGTGCTCGAAACGCTCACCCTCGATCGGAACCTGAAGTGCGTGGTGATTGCCGGCGAGGGGCCGAGCTGGTGCGCCGGGGTCGAGGTCGCCGACCACAAACCGGGCCAGGTCGACGCGATGATCGCCACCTTCAACCGCATGCTCGCCCTGATCGAGGGCCAGGAGGTCCCCACCATCGCCGCGGTTCACGGGGCCTGCCTGGGGGGCGGCATGGAGGCCGCCATCGCCTGCGACATCGTCGTCGCTGCGAAGGCCGCGGTCTTCGGCCAGCCGGAGATCAAGCTGGGCTTCCTTCCGCCTTATGCCGCGGTGCGGCTGCCGCTTCTCGTCGGTCCGGCCAAGGCGATCGAGATCTGCACCACCGGCCGGCGCTACGCGGCCGAGGAGGCGCGGGCCCTCGGTTTCATCACCCATTGCGTGGAGGATGGGAAGCTCGCGGAGGCGGTGGACGGGCTCGTCAAGGAGATCCAGTACGCAAGCCCCCTCATCATCCGCCTGAACAAGCGCGCCGTGAAGCAGCACCTCGGCATGGCCTTCCCCGATGCCGTCAAGGGCGTCTCCGACCTCTTTCTCAATACCTTGATGAAGACCGGGGACACCCTGGAGGGGATCGCCAGCTTCGAGGAGAACAAGGGGTGATCGGGGCGGGGGGGCGCCCAATGGGGAAGGACGGCATCGCCCATCCCGCATCTCGTATCCGGCATCTGCCACGGCAAGGAGGCCACATGAGCCAGATCGGTAAAATCGGCGTCATCGGTGCAGGCAACATGGGCAGCGGGATCGTCCAGAAGATCGCCCAGGAGGGGATCCCGG
>JALOOS010000104.1 GCA_025454275.1 Desulfobacterales bacterium
AGATCGTCGGCGATGTTGACCTGGTGGAAGCCGAGGCGGCTGATCGCCTCGAGTTCGTCGACGACGCGCACGGGGCTGCGGTAGCGCACGCGCGCTCCCACCATTTTGCGGCCGACGCAGAAAATGCACTGGTGGGGGCAGCCGCGCGAGGTGGTCATGCTGATCGGCATCCCCAGGGCGCGGTAGCGGCCCAACGGCAGCAGGTGGCGCGCCGGCGGCGGCAGCCGGTCCAGGGGGTCGATCAGCTTCCGGCGCGGCGCGATGCGGACGGCTCCGGTCGAGCGGCAGGCGGTTCCGTGGATGCCCGCCATCTTCCGGCCCGATGCCGCCGCCCGGGCCAGCGCAACGATGGTCCGCTCCCCTTCGCCGATCACGGCGACATCCAGCGCCGGGCAGGCGTCCAGGGTCTCGCGGGCGGTAAAGCTGACGTGGGGGCCGCCCATGACCGTCACGATCCGAGGATCGATGCGCTTCACCTCCGCGAGCACCTCCATGGCGGAGTAGACCGTCATGGTCACGGCCGTGGCACCGGCGAGGTGGGGCTTGAAGTCGGCGAGGAGCTCGGCCAGCCCCTCCGGGCTGTAGGGGTGGACCACGAGGTCCAGGATCCGCACCTCGGCCCCGGCCTCCTCCAGGGCGGCGGCCAGGTAGGCCAGCCCCAGGGGCGGGGAGGGGGTTTCGGAGATGGGGTAGAAGGGGTTGATCAGTAAAACGCGCATAAAAGGAAGAAGCCCGAAAAAATAGGTCCTATAGGGCCTATAGGACCTAATTCGTGTCCAGCCGGAAACGGCGTCTTGCGGCCCAGGCCTGCGTTCTCGCTCGCCGCAATCCTCGGCGTAGAACCACTACGCCTGCGGTTGCGGCATCGCTGCGGCCTTGCGGATGGACACTAATCCAGTGCGCGAGGGGCCTGGGAGCGGGAACCAGGCCCCTGAAGCCGCTGGGTTTCAGCGTTTGACTAGAACAGCCCGGAGACCGCGCCGGTGTTCACGTCCACGTCGATGCGCCGGAAGGCCGGGTTGGAGCTCGTGCCCGGCATCAGGCTGATGGCGCCGGCGCAGGGGCAGAGGAACTTGGCGCCGGAGTAGATGAGGACATCGCGGATGGGAAGCGTCCACCCCTTGGGCACGCCCTTGATGACCGGGTCGTGGCTGAGGGAGAGGTGGGTCTTGACCATCATGGTGGCGAAGTCGGCGTACTTGGGATCGGACTCGAGCATCTTGGCCTTGGCCTCGGCCTCCGGCGTCCAGGAGACCCCGTCCGCCCCGTAGACCTCCTTGGCGATGGTGGCCACCCGGTCGCGCAGCTTCATCTCGATCGGGTAGAGGAACCTGAACTCGGTCTTGTCCTTGCAGGCGTCGATGACCGCATCGGCCAGCTCGAGCGCCCCCTCGCCGCCCTTCAGCCAGTGCTGGGACTCGGCGCAGCGCGCCCCGGCCGCCTCGGCCGCTTTCTTGACCAACTTCACCTCGGCGTCGGTGTCGGTGTGGAAGCGGTTGATGCAGACCACCGGGTTCATGCCCGACTTGCGGATGACGTTGATCATGTGGACCATGTTGGCGCAGCCCTTCTCCACCAGGCCGAGGTCCTCCTTGGTGTACTCCTCGGGCAGGGCCTTTCCGGCGACCACCTTGGGTCCGCCGCCGTGCATCTTGAGCGCGCGGATGGTGGCGGTCAGCACCGAGACATGGGGCTTCAAACCGCTGAAGCGGCATTTCACGTTCCAGAACTTCTCGAAACCGATGTCGGCCGCGAAGCCGGACTCGGTCACGTGGTAGTCGAAGAGCTTCAGGCCGACCCGGTCGGCGATGATCGAGGACTGGCCCACGGCGATGTTGGCGAAGGGGCCCGCATGGACCATGCAGGGCTGGTACTCGGCCGTGCTCATGAGGGTGGGGTTGATGGTGTTGCGCATGAAGGCCGTCATGGCGTTGCCGACCTCGAGATCGCCCGTGGTGACGGGGTTGCCCTTGCGGTCGAAGGCCACGGTGATGCTGTTCAGCCGTTTCTTGAGGTCCGCGAGGTCGTTGGCCACGGCAAGGATGGCCATGCACTCGGAGCCGACCGCGATCCCGAAGCGGGACTGCATCATGTAGCCGTCCTGCCGGCCGCCGATCCCGATGATGATGTTGCGCAGGGCCTGGGCGCAGAAGTCCATGACCCAGCCCATCTCGATCCGGGTGGGGTCGACGTGGAGCCGCCGCATCCCGGTGAGCCGCGCGAGCTGCTCGTCGGTGTAGTTGCGCTCATGCTGCATGCGGGAGGTCAGGGCCACCATGGCGAGGTTGTGGGCGTTCATGATGTCGTTGATGTCGCCGGTGAGCCCCAGGGAGAACTCGGTCATGGGGATGAGCAGCGCATTGCCGCCGCCCGCGGCCGTGCCCTTGACGTTCATGGTCGGCCCGCCCGAGGGCTGCCGCAGGGCGCCGCCGACATTCTTGCCGCGCTTGCCCAGCCCCTCCATCAGCCCCACGGAGGTGGTGCTCTTGCCCTCGCCCAGCGGGGTCGGGGTGATGGCGGTCACCTCGATGTACTTCCCGTCCGGCTTGTCCTTGAGGCGGTTGATGATCTTGAGGAAATCCATCTTCGCAAGCCGGCCCATGGGGAGCATCTCGTCTTTTTTGAGCCCCAGCTTCTCCTGCCAATGCTCGGGGGTCGGCATCTTTTTCTCGGCAGCCTCGGAGATCTGCCAGTCGGCCATCTTGGTCGCATCGTACGCCATCGGTGGGTCCCTCCTTTTTGGGTTGTGGTGGTGAGTTGGTGCCGAGTGATAACCGTTAAATTTTAAATATTTGCCTTTAACATCGACGATTCCGTTTGGCAAGAGATTTATTCCCCCGGCGCCGGGGCCGCCCCGGGCTCGATCTGGTGCAGGCGGTAATAAAACCCCTTGAGCGCCATCAGCTCAGGGTGCGAGCCGGATTCGATGATCCGCCCGCGGTTCATGACGAGGATGCGGTCGGCGTGCCGCACGGTGGAGAGGCGGTGGGCGACGACCAGGGCCGTGCGCTGCTGCATCAGCCGGGAGAGGGCTTCCTGGACGAGGCGCTCCGTCTGGGAGTCGATGGCGGAGGTGGCCTCGTCGAAGAGGATCAGCTGGGGGTTGCGCGCAAAGGCCCGCGCGATGGCGATCAACTGGCGTTCGCCGCTCGATACCAGGCTGCCGCCCTCGCCGAGTTCGGTGTCGAGTCCCTGGGGCAGCCGGGCCACGAGCCGCTCCAGGTTGGCGGCGGCGATGACGGCTGCGACCCGGTCCGGGTCGGCCGCAGGGGCGCCCTCGAAGATGTTGCGCCGGATGGTGCCCGAGAAGAGCAGCGGCTCCTGCATGACCATGGCGAGTTTGTCCCGGAAGGCGGCGGCGGGAAGGGTGCGCAGGTCGCGGCCGTTGAGGAGCACCGCGCCGGCCGTCGGGTCGTAGAGGCGCGGGACGAGGTTGATGAGGGAGCTCTTGCCGGCGCCGGTCGGCCCCACCACGGCCAGGGTCTGACCCCGAATGAGCTCGAAGGAGACCGACCGGAGGACGGTCTCGCCGGCTACGTAGGCGAAGTCGACCCGGTCGAAGCCAAGCGATTGGATCTCACCGAGCCCCGCCGCTTCCGCCGGGGGCCGGGGCAGGCGGGTGCGGTTGTCCAGCACCTGGAAAATGCGTTCGGCCGAGGCCATGGCGTTCTGCAGGATGTTGTACTTTTCGGCGAGATCCCTGAGCGGCCGGAAGAACATCCGGATGTAGGCCGTGAAGGCCACCAGCGCCCCTAAGCTGAGGCTCTGCTCCAGCACCCGCTCGCCGCCGTACCAGATGATCAAGGCGAGCGAGAGGACGGCGAGCACCTCGATCAGGGGCATGAAGACCGCCAGCACCCGGATCTGGCGCATCCCGGCCAGGTAGTTTTCGTGGTTGAGCGCGGCGAAGCGTCTGTGGTTGTCGGCCTCCCGGCCGAAGAGCTGGATCACCCGCATCCCGCCGATGGTTTCGGCGAAGCGGGAATTGATTTCGGCCACCTGCACGCGCAGGATGCGGAAGATGTCCCGGGCCCGGCGCGAAAAGAGGATCGAGGCGGCGACCACCACCGGGATCACCGCGAAGGTGACGAGGGCGAGCCGCCAGTTCAAGACCAGCATCACGGCGGCGATCCCGGCGAGGAGCACGAGGTCCTTGAAGAGGAAGGAGACGAAGGAGGTGAAGAGCTCGTACATGTTCTGGACGTCGCTCGTCAGCCGCGTCACCAGGCGCCCGACGGGGTGGCGGGTGAAGAACTCGAGTGCGAGGTCCTGGACGTGGGCGAAGAGCTGCAGGCGCAGATCGTGCATGATCCGCTGGCCGGTCGCCTCCATCACCAGCGCCTGGGCGAAGTTCAGGGCGAAGCCGGCGGCCGACATGAGGACGAAGAGCAGGGTCACCCCCATCAGCCCGGCGAGATCCCCGCCCCGCAGCAGGGCGAGATCGGCCGGCTCCAGCTGCGGCAGGTCCGCATAGGCGATCTCCGCCGCCCCCTCCCGCACCGCGATCAGCTCCGGGTATTTCGCCGCCGCGGCCGCGGCCGCGGGATCGGCGAGGTCGATCACCAGGCGGCGCCCGCCCGCCGGCTCCTCCGGGCGGTTCCGGGCGGCCGCTTCGCGACCGGGGACGATGTAGCGGTCGATAGCGATCTTGGTCAGAAGCGGGAGCGCCAGGTCGAGGAGGGTGATCAGCAGCACCAGGGCCACCGATCCGGCCAGCAGCCGCCGGTGCGGGCGGGCCAGCGGGCCGAGGCGGCCGAGCAGGCTGAAATCGTACGCCTTGCCCAGCCGGGCCTCTTCAAAGTCGCCGTAATCCGTCGGCATCGTAGCTCTCCTCCATCTCCTGCAGCCGGCAGGTGTCGGCGTAGTAGCGGCTCGCCTGCAGGAGCTCCTCGTGGCGCCCGGCATGGGTGATGCGCCCCTCTTCCACAACGACGATGCGGTCGGCGAAGCGCACGGCCGAGATCCGGTGCGAGACGATGACGAGGGTGTGGGACCCGGCGCGGCGCCGCAGGTGGGAGACGATGGCGGCGCCGGTGGCGAAGTCCACCTGGCTGATGGGGTCGTCGAGGACCAGCACCGGGGCGCCTGCAAGCAGGCAGCGCGCCAGGGCCACCCGCTGCTTCTGCCCGCCCGACAGCATGACCCCGCGCTCGCCGACCACCGTGTCGAACCCCTGGGGAAAGCCCCGCACCGTTTCGGTCAGCTCCGCCTCGCGCACCGCCTCGGCCAGCCGCTCCGCGCTTACCGCGGGGTCGCCGAAGGCGATGTTGTCGCGGATCGTCCCGGAGAAAAGAAACGGCTCCTGGGGCATGACGGCGATCCGCCGGCGCAGCTCCTCCAGGCACACCTCGCGGGCATCCACGCCCCCGATCCGCAGGCGCCCCGCGCTCGGGTCGTAGAGCCGGGGGATCAGGCCGGCCAGGGTGCTCTTGCCGCTTCCGGGGGGGCCGACGATGCCGAGGACCGCGCCGGGGGCGATCTCAAGATCGATCCCCTCCAGGGCCGGCGCGCCGGGGGCACCGGCGGCATCGCGGTAGGCGAATCCGACCTGTTCGAAAACGATGGCCGCACCCCCCGCCGGGAGCGGGGTGCAGGGGGCGGGGCTGCGGATCTCCGGGCCGACCGATAGGATCGCCTGGACCCGGTCGAGGGAGGCCCGTCCGCGCTGGATCAGGTTGGTCACCCAGCCGAGGGCCATCATCGGCCAGGTCAAAAGCGCCAGGTAGCTGATGAAGGCCACGAAATCCCCCGGCGTCAGGGTGAGCAGGATCGTCTGCCGCCCGCCGTAGACCAGGACGAGGGCCATGCTCAGGTTGGTGAAGAGGGTCATCATCGGGAAGAAGGCCCCCGTGACCTTCACGAGCTTCAAGTTCTCCGCCACGTAGGCCTGGGAGGCGGCGCGCACCTGCTCCAGTTCGGCGGCCTTGCGGTTGTGGGCCTTGATCAGGCGGATGCCGGCCATGCGCTCGCGCACGGCCTCGGTGAGCGTCGAGAAGGAGGCCTGGACCGACTGGTAGCGCCGGTGCATCCGGCGGCTGAAAAACCGGGTGCCGAAAGCGATCATGGGCATGGGAATCAGGACGATCCCGGTCAGGGCCGGGTCGATCGCGAGCATGAAGCCGACCGCGGCCGTCCCCATCACTACGGCGTCGTTCAGGGCGACCAGCCCCATTCCGGCCGCCATCCGGATCTGCTGGATGTCGTTGGTGGCATGGGCCATCAGGTCCCCGGTGCGGGTGCGGTCGAAATAGGCGGCCGAGAGGGTCTGCAGGTGGGCGAAGAGCCGGTCGCGCAGCCCCTCCTCGACCCGGCGCGAGGTGCCGAGGAGACAGATGCGCCAGACGTACCGGAAGAGGCCGATCAGCACGGCGATGGCCGCAATCGCCAGGGCATAAACCGCCATGTCCCCCGGTGCGGCCCGCAGCAGGGTGAGATCGTCGATCGCCCATTTGATGACCAGGGGCACCACCAGCTGCAGGATGTCCACGAGGATCAGGCTGAGCATTCCGACGAGGATGCGGAGGCGGTTCTCGGCGAAATAGGGGGTGATGAGTGCCATCGATGCCATGGGTCTCCGCTGCGGGCGCCGGCTGTTGAGGGAGCGTGGCGCCAACCGGTGGATACCACAGGCGCCGGGGGGGAGCAACGCCCGGGCGCAGGCCGGCCGGGGCTTTCCCCGTCGTTGACTTTAATGGGTCGGGTTGTTATTCTCGCCTCATGGAACTTGGGAATATTGTTGAATATATCGATCGCCAGCGCATCCTTTGCGCCGTGGTGCTGGAGGTGAAAAACCAGCGGCTGCGCCTGTTGACCGAGAACAACCGCGAGGTGAATCTCTCCGCCAGCCGGCTGCTGCACCGGGACAAGACCCGGCTCGACCTGAGCATGGGCCGCTCCCGGATGGTGGACGAGTTGAAGGTGGTCGCCGGCAAACGCAAGGCGCTGATCGACCGGGTGGCGATCCGCGAGCTCTGGGAGGTGTTGAACGGCGAGCAGGAGTGGATCGACCTGGACACGATGACGCTCTTCTGTTTCCCGGAGAGCGCCAACGGCGATCACCAGGCGGCCGTCATCCGCGCTCTCTTCGACGACCGGCTCTACTTCAAGTTCAACCCCGACCGGTTCTTCCCCAACTCCGAAGAGCAGGTGCGGCGGATCAGCGCCCAGCGCGAGGAGGAGGCGCGGCGCCAGCGCATCATCGACAGCGGCGGCGACTGGCTGCGCCGGGTCGTGCTGCGCTCCGACCCCG
>JALOOS010000352.1 GCA_025454275.1 Desulfobacterales bacterium
GAACCGATCGAAGCTCCGCCTTTCAGAGCCTATCCGAGGCGGCCGGAACGCTGCGCCGGGGGGTGTCGGTCATGATTTTCCCGGAGGGCACCCGCAGCCTGGACGGGGTGCTGCGGCCCTTCAAAAAGGGAGGCTTCATGATGGCGATCCAGGCCGGGGTGCCGATCGTCCCGGTGGGGATCCGCGGCACCTATGCCATCATGCCCAAGGGGGTGCGCCTCATCCGGCCCCGGGCGGTGCGGGTTGAGATCGGGGACCCCATCGACACCGCGGGGGTCCGTCCGGAGAACAAGGAGATCCTCATGGAGCGGATGCGCTCGGCGCTCCTCGCCGGCAGTGCCGGGCCGGCGTCCGGGGAGGCGCGATGCTGCGCGTGATCCCGCTCGGAGGCCTGGGGGAGATCGGGCTCAACATGATGGTCTGCGAAGCGGCGGACGCCATGCTGGTCGTCGATGCCGGGTTGATGTTTCCCGAGGATCACATGCTCGGGGTCGATTTCGTGATCCCGGACATGTCCTTCGTGCGGTTGAACCGGCACCGGCTGAAGGGCCTTGTGCTTACCCATGCCCACGAGGACCACATCGGCGCCCTGCCGTTTCTGCTGAAGGATCTCCACGTGCCGGTCTTCGGCACGGCCTTCACGCTGGGCCTGGTGCGCCAGAAGCTGGCCGAATTCGAGATCCCCGTCCCGGCCGGGCTGCATCTCATCACGCCCGGGCAGCCGCTCGCACTCGACCCCTTCCGGATCGATTTCATCCGCGTTGGGCACAGCGTGGTGGACGGAGTGGGACTTGCCATCCACACCCCCGAGGGGCTTCTCGTCCACACCGGGGATTTCAAGATCAGCCCGGGCGCCGCCGGGGGGATGAGCACCGACTTGAACGCCTTCGCCCGCTGCGGCGAGCGGGGGGTCCTGGCCCTGATGTCCGACTCGACGAACATCGAGCGCGACGGGGCCACCCTGCCGGACGCCCAGATCGGCGAGACCCTTGCCCGCATCGCCGCCAGAAGCCCCGGCCGCATCATCGTGTACCTGCAGCTGCCCGCCGGCAGCGAGGTCAGCATCGAGCTGGTGTCGGAGCTGCCCGATGAGCGGGTGCTGATCATCACGACCGGCAGCCAGGGGGAGCCGATGTCGGCCCTGGCGCGGATGGCCGCCGGGACGCACAAGCAGATCAAGATCAAAAAAGGGGACACGGTGGTCCTCTCGTCGAAATTCATCCCCGGCAACGAGCGGGCGATCACCCGCATCATCGACAATCTCTACCGCCGGGGGGCCGAGGTGGTCTACGAGAAGATCTCCGATGTCCATGCCTCCGGCCATGCCTTCCGCGACGAGCTGCGGCTGATGATCAACCTGACCCGGCCGCGCTACTTCATCCCCATCCACGGCGAATACCGGCACCTGGTCCTGCACGGCCGCCTGGCGCAGGAGACCGGGATCGACCGGGAGAGGGTCCTGCTCGTCGAGAACGGCCAGGTGATCGAATTCGAGAACGGGGCGGCCCGGCTGCAGGGCTGCGTCGGCACCGGCCGCGTGCTGATCGACGGCAAAGGGGTCGGTGATGTGGGCCGGGCGGTACTGAAGGAGCGGCGCATGCTCTCCGAGGAGGGTTTCGTGGCGGTGACGCTCGCTTTCGACGAGGCCACCGGGATCATCGTCTATGGTCCCGAGATCCTCTCGAAGGGGTTCGTCTTCGAAACCGAGACCGGCCACCTGCTCCAGGACGCCCACTGCGTCGTGCTGGAGGTGGTGGAGGAGCTGCCGCCCGAGACGCCCCATCGGATCGACCGGATCCGCACCCGGCTTCAGACCGAGCTGCGGCAGTATTTCTTCTACACGATCGGGCGCAGGCCCGTCATTTTGCCCTTTGTGATGGAAGTGTGACCCGAACGCCGGACGGTTGAAACCCCATGCGCCGTGAAATCATCGCCATCTCCCTTTTCTTCTTCGTGATCTTCTCGCTGATCAGCCTGCTCTCCTACAGCCCGGCGGACCCCTCCATCCACAGCGCCGGCTCAGGCGGGCGGGTCCAGAACCTCTTCGGCCTGGTCGGCGCCCACCTGGCGGGGCTCCTGATCGGCCTCTTCGGGCTGGGGGCGTTCTGGATCCCGATCCTGCTGCTCATCGCGAGCATCCATTTTTTCGGCAACCCCTCGGGCCGCGTGATGCTGACGACCCTGGCCGGGGGCATCCTGCTGGTCCTGACCACCGGCAGCCTGCTCGCGGTCCACCAGGACCACTACGTGCTCTTCGACCGGCGTTTTTCGACCGGGGGCATGCTGGGGCTGCCGCTCAAGGCCTTTCTGGTGGCCTACACCAATCCCACCGGCGGCATGATCATCCTGGTGCTGCTCTGGCTGATCGGGTTCATCCTGGCGACCGGCGTATCGATCCTGGCCTTCCTCAGGCGCGCCGGGGGCTGGCTGGAGGCCGGCTGCGACCGCCTGCAGACCCTCTACCTCAAGTCGAAAGAGCGCCGGCTGCGCGCCAAGCGCCTGGCGGAGGCGGAGCCCGAAAAGCGCCAGGCGCGCACCAAGCAGATCAAGATCCAGGCGGCGCCCAAGCCGATCAAGAGCGTGCCTCCGCCCAAACAGGAGCTGTTCGAGTTCATGCAGACCGGCAAAGGGTTCCACCTGCCGCCCTTCGGCCTGCTCGAGGAGCCCGAACCGCGGCCGGCGGCCCAGGACGCGGAGAGCCTGCGGATGCAGTCGCAGCTGCTCGAAAAGAAGCTCGAGGACTACGGGGTCAAGGGCAAGGTGGTGGCCGTCTCGCCGGGCCCGGTGGTCACCACCTTCGAGTACGAACCGGCCCCGGGGGTCAAGATCAACAAGGTGGCGAACCTCGCCGACGA
>JALOOS010000105.1 GCA_025454275.1 Desulfobacterales bacterium
CGATCGAGCAGACCCTGTCGCGCTACGAACCGCGGCTGAAAAACGTAACGGTTCTCGTCGAAACATCGGGCAAAACTTCGCGGGAGCTGCGGTTCCGGATAACCGCCATGATGAGCGCAGGCTCCGTAACCGAGCCGGTGACGTTCGACACCTATTTCGATGTCAGCCGCAGCGAGTACCGGATTTCCAGATAAGGCGTCCCTGCCGGGCCGCCGGAGAGATTGACGCCTCTGCCATGGATGACCGACTGCTCCACTACTACGAACGCGAGTTGACCTTCATCCGGGCCATGGCCGCGGAATTCGCCCGCACCTATCCGAAAATCGCCGGAAGGCTGCTGCTGGAGCCCGACCGGTGCGAGGACCCGCACACGGAACGGTTGATCGAAGCCGTGGCCTTCCTCAGCGGGCGGATCCACAAGAAAATCGACGACGATTTTCCTCAGATCACCGAGGCGCTGCTCAACATCCTCTACCCGCACTATGTGGCACCCATCCCCTCCATGGCCGTCGTCCGGTTCGACCCGATCAAACAGAACGTTCCGCCGGGCGGCTACCGGATCGATGCCGGCACCACCCTCTATTCCAAGCCGGTGCGGGGGGCGCCCTGCCGCTTCCGAACCTGCCAGCCGGTCGACCTGTGGCCCGTGGAGGTGGTCGCGGCCGGGCTGCGCGACCCCCAGGATCCATCCGGCGGGGTGCTGCAGTCGGTGGTGATCGAACTGCAGAGCTTCAATGGGCTGAAAGTGGGGAACCTGGAGTGGGAGTCCCTGCGGTTTTTTCTGAACGGCCCGGCCCAGCACATCTACCACCTCTATGAGCTCCTGATGAACCATGTCGCCGAGATTGTGGGCGAGATTTCGGGGGGCAGCGGCCCGCGGCAAACCCTCCGCTGGGGGCCGGAGCATATCCGGCCGGCCGGATTTGCTCCCGAGGAGCGCTTGGTCCCCTACCCCGGCCGATCGTTTCCGGCCTACAATCTCCTCTTCGAATACTTCTGCTTTCCCGAGAAATTCCTCTTTTTCGACCTGGAGGGATTGAGCCGCCTGAAGCGTGCCGGCGACGGGGACCGGCTCACCCTGTGGATCAATTTGAAGCGCGCCGCCACGCCCAATCTCGTCGTCAACCGGGAGACCTTTCTCCTGCACACCGTGCCGATCGTCAATTTGTTTCGGCGGATCGCCGAGCCCATCCGCGTGGAACACCACAAAACCGAATACCCGGTGGTTCCCGATCTGCGGCGGCTCAACGCGACCGAGGTGTTCAGCATCGACCAGGTGACCGCCACCGCGCTGGGCTCCCCGGGCAAGCAGATTGAATTCAAGCCCTTTTATTCCATCCGGCATCATCTGGACCCTGTAGAGGACACCGAGGCACGCGTGTTCTGGCATCTGCAGCGGCGCCCCAGCGAACGCCGGGAGGATGCCGGGACCGACGTGTTTCTTTCCTTCACCGGCTTCGACTTCACCCCGCAGGATCCCGGCGTTGAAATCCTCACCGTCCATACCACCTGCACCAACCGGGACCTTCCGGCGCGGCTGCCGTTCGGGGATCCGTCCGGGGATTTCGACATGGAAGTGGAGGCCCCGGTCGCCCGGATCACGGCGGTCATCAAACCCACCCCGACCCGGCGGCCCTTGCTGGGCGGTGAGCTGCAGTGGCGCCTGATCTCGCACCTGGCGCTCAACTACATGTCCATCGTCCAGGGCGGTGAAGACGCACTCAAGGAGATTCTCAAACTCTACGATTTCGACAATTCCCCCTCGACGCGCCAGCAGATCGAGGGGGTCGCCGGGCTCAGCGCCGAGCACGTGACCAAGCGCATCGGCCAGTCCTTCGGCCGGGGGGTGCAGGTGACCCTGGAGCTCGACGAGGACAAATTCGTGGGCGCCGGTCTGTACCTGTTCGCGAGCGTCCTGGAACGATTTCTCGGACAGTACGTTTCGGTCAACTCCTTTTCGCAGCTCAGATTGAAAACCCTCAAACGCAGCGAGATTCTCAAAACGTGGCCACCCAGAAGCGGCAACCGGGTCCTTCTCTGAAGGAGCGCCTCTTCGAGGAGTACTATTGCTTCTCGTTCTTCCAGGCGGTGCGACTGCTGGAGGCGTTTCTACCCCATAAGCGGCCCCTGGGGAAGACGCTCGAGCCGCAACAAGAGGCGGTGCGCTTCTCGGTCAAACCCGATTTGAGCTTCCCGGCAAGCGACATTTCCAATCTTCAGGCAGACGCGCCCGACGGCACACCCCGGATGGAAGTCGCCTTCATGGGACTGGTGGGGCCCTCCGGCGTGCTGCCGCACTGGTACACCGAGCTGGTGCAGCGCCGGATCTGGAACAAGGACCGCGCGCTGGCGGCCTTTCTCGATCTTTTCCACCATCGGCTGATTTCGCTGTTTTTTCTGGCCTGGAAAAAGAACCGGTTCGAAGCCAACTATGTGCCGGATGCGCGCGATCGCCATTCGCGCTACCTGCTCTCCCTGGCCGGGCTGGGAACCCCCGGGCTGGTGGAGCGGATCGGGCTGCCGGCCGAATCCCTCGTCTTTTACAGCGGTCTTCTCGCGCGCGCGATCCCCTCGGCGGTCCAGATCGAAGCCGTCGTCGCCTATTTCGCCGGCACCCGGGTCCAGGTCGAACAATTCATCGAAAGGAGCCAGCTTATCAGCGCGGAGGACCTGACACGCCTGGGCAGCGCCAATACCGCATTGGGGGTCAGCGCCGTCTGCGGCACATCCGTCCGGGAATGCCGGACCAAATTCGGGGTGGCGCTGGGGCCGGTCGGTCTGCCCCACTTCGTGCGGTTCCTGCCCACCGGTGATCTGCTCGAGCCGATTTTCAGCCTGATCAAGTTCATGGTGGGCATCGAGTACGAGTTCGAAATCACCATATTCCTCGACCGCCGGGAAATCCCCCGCTGCGTCCTGGGCGCTGGCGGGTCCGCGGCGCCTCGCCTGGGCTGGACCAGCTGGATCACCTCCCCCGGAGTCGGGCACACTGAGGATCCCGCGGTCGTGTTTCAAAACGCAGGGGTCCGCGCCTGAGACCCCGTGCCGCCGGTGCGGGACCGGACAGGCGGGAATCGGAAGGACGGGAGGGCGCGGGTGCGCCGGCCGTCGCACCCGCCGCTGCTCGCGGCGCATCGATAGCGGGAGCTGCCCGCCACGAAAAAAGGAGCTGATGCCATGGTGAGTTCAAACCTCAGGTCGCTGATCGGAAAATTGAACGAAACCTGCCGCAAGGCGCTGGAATCCGCTGCGGGGCTGTGCCTTTCCCAGACCCACTACGAAGTCGATCTCGAACACTTTCTCATCAAGCTGCTGGAGGCGCCGAAAACCGATCTCCAGCTGATCCTCCGGCACTTCGAGATCAACGAGGCCCGATTGGTGTCCGATCTCACCCGGACGATGGAGGGATTCAAGACCGGCAACGCCCGCACGCCGGCCCTCTCGCCGCGGATCGCCCGCATGGTCCAGGACGCCTGGGTCGTGGCCTCCGTCGACTTCCAGGCGCTCAGCGTCCGCTCCGGCCATGTCCTGCTGGCGCTGCTGGGCAGCGAGGAGACGGCCCGCCTGCTGATCGGCAGCGCGGAGAGCCTTAAGAAGATCTCGCTCGAAACCCTGCGCGGCAGCCTGCCGGAGCTGACGGCCGAATCCGAGGAAGCCCGCGATGCGGCCGCACCGCCGGCGGCGGCCGGCCGCGCACCCGGAGACAAACCCCCGGCCGCCGGCACGAAGGCGCTGGATCAGTTCACCATCAACCTGACGGAACGCGCACGCCAGGGCCAGATCGACCCGGTGCTGGGCCGGGACCACGAGGTGCGTCAAATGGTGGATATCCTGATCCGCCGGCGGCAGAACAACCCGATTCTGACCGGGGAGGCCGGGGTCGGCAAAACCGCGGTGGTCGAGGGCTTTGCGCTGCGGATCGCCGAGGGCGACGTACCGCCGCCGCTGCAGAAGGTGGAGGTGCGCACCCTGGACCTGGGACTGCTGCAAGCCGGCGCCGGCATCAAGGGGGAGTTCGAAAACCGCCTCAAGTCGGTCATCGCCGAGGTCAAGGCCTCCCCGGTGCCGATCATCCTGTTCATCGACGAGGCCCACACCCTGATCGGCGCCGGCGGTGCCGCCGGCGCCGGCGATGCGGCCAACCTGCTCAAGCCGGCCCTGGCCCGCGGCGAGCTGCGCACGATCGCCGCCACCACCTGGTCGGAATACAAGAAGTACTTCGAAAAGGATGCGGCCCTGGCCCGCCGCTTCCAGGTGGTCAAAATCGAGGAGCCGGACGAGGAGACGGCCGTCACGATGATGCGCGCCGTCGCCCCCTTTCTTGAAAACCATCACGCCGTCATGATCACCGACGACGCCGTGCGGGACTCGGTGCGACTCTCCCATCGCTACCTCACGGCGCGCCAGCTGCCGGACAAATCGGTCAGCGTCCTGGACACCGCCTGTGCGCGGGTGGCGATCGGCCTGAGCGCCACGCCGCCGGCGGTGGAGGCCGCCGCCCGGCGCATCGCCGAGATCGACCGCGAAACGAAACTTCTCAAACGCGAATCCATCATGGGCCGGGACCACGACGACCGCCTGGCCGCCCTGGTCCGGGAGAAGGAGGCCGTCGCCGCAGACCTGGAAGCGCTCAGCCGCAAGTGGCAGGCCGAGAAGGAGATCGCCGGGCGCATCCAGGCGCTCCAGAAAGAGATTCATGCCATCGCGGGACAGGAGTCCCCCGATCCGGCGCAAGGCAGCGCCAAACGGGACGAACTGAAACGGCTGGAAGCCGAACTGCAGGCCGCCCAGGCCGATTCGCCCCTGGTTCAGATCGCCGTGACCGCCGACACCGTTTCCGAGGTGATTTCAGGGTGGACCGGGATTCCGACCGGCCGGATGCTGCGCGATGAAATCGACACCGTCCTCAAGATGGGAACCCTGCTCGGGGAGCGGATCATCGGCCAGGACCATGCGCTCGCTGCGATCGCCCAGATGATCCAAACCGCCCATGCCGGCATCGAGGACCCCTCCAAACCCACGGCGGTCTTCATGTTCGTCGGGCCGAGCGGGGTCGGCAAGACCGAGACGGCGCTCGCACTCTCCGAGCTTCTCTACGGCGGCGAGGAGAATGTGATCACGATCAACATGTCCGAATACCAGGAGGCCCATACGGTCTCGGGCCTGAAGGGGTCCCCCCCGGGGTATGTCGGCTACGGCGAGGGCGGGGTGCTGACGGAGGCCGTGCGCCGGCGGCCCTACAGCGTGGTCCTGCTCGACGAGGTCGAAAAGGCCCACCCGGACGTCATGGAGCTCTTCTACCAGGTTTTCGACAAGGGCCGCCTGGAGGACGGCGAGGGCCGCCTGATCGATTTCAAGAACACGGTGATCATCCTGACCTCCAACGTGGGTACCGAGCAGATCATGAAAGTCTGCGCGGACCCGGAGACCATGCCCGACCCGCCGGCCCTGGGCGAGATGCTGCGGCCGGAGCTGCTCAAGCACTTCAAACCCGCTTTCCTGGGCCGTTTGAAGGTGGTGCCCTACTATCCCATCACCGACCGGAACATGCGCCGCATCATCGAGCTCAAGCTGAGCCGGGTCGCCCGGCGCATGCGCGCGAACCGCAACGTCGCGTTCGTCTACGACGACGCCCTGGTCGAATCCATCGCCGCCCGCTGCACGGAGGTCGCCAGCGGGGCGCGCAACGTCGATCACATCATGACCAACACGCTGCTGCCGGAAATGTCCCGGGAGCTGCTCTCCCGCATGGCGGCCGGGGAGCAGATCCACCGGATCGCCGTTCGCCTCGAGGAGGGCCGCCTGGGATTTGAGGTCCAGTGACGATCGAAGGCGACCGGCGGAAATACCGCTTCCCGCAGCTCGCCCTCAAGAAGGCTCACTCCACCTCGAGGCAGACCATCGCCTGATCGTCGCTCGGGGGATGCCCGGCGGTGAACTCCGCCAGGGCGCCTCCGACGGCGGCGAGAAGCTCGCGGGGATGCTCCCCGCCGCCGGCCACGACCTGCCGCAGCCGTTCGAGTCCGAACATCCGACCGGCCGGGTCCATGGCCTCGGTCACACCGTCGGTGTAGAGCAGGACGTTGTCTCCCGGCTGCAACGCGTACGAGGCTTCGGAGAAGGCGGCATCGTCGCGGACGCCCAGGGGGAGGTTGGGGGGCACCTTCAGCTCGGCGACGGACCCGCCGGCCGAACGCACCAGCGGCGGCGGGTGTCCGGCCGAGGCGATCGTCAGACGGCGTTGGGACGGGTCGAGCACCAGGAGCGCGAGCGTCACGAACATGCCGATTTCCATCTCCTCGGCCAGAGACCGGTTCAACCGCTTCAGCACGGTCCCGGGGGAAAGAGAGCCGCGGGCATGAAAGCGCATTTCGCTGCTGAGCTTGGCCATGTAGTGCGGCCTCATAGCGAACCGCGAAGCGGCAGCCGGGAATCGTGGGAACGGCTTTCGGCAGGAAGCTGTGCTGGATGCGCTCGGCCAGCTGCAAGTCGTGCTGGAGGAGCATCTGGGCGCTCAGCTGCTCGTGCAAGCGGGCCTTGCCCACGGCCAGGGCCGTATGGCCGGCGACTCCGAGAAACAGGGCCATATCGGCTTTGGAGAAGCGGATCGTCGGGTGG
>JALOOS010000353.1 GCA_025454275.1 Desulfobacterales bacterium
CAGCCGCGGGTAGCGCTCGTCCCAGTAGACGCAGTTCACCAGGACCGAGAGATGCGCCACGTGCCGGTCGAATACGCCGCGGTAGCCGGCCGCCCCGCGAAGGTAGTAATCTTTCAGGTCGAAGCCCGCGCCGGGTTCAAGCGGTTCCACCAGGTCCTCCTCCCGGAAGACGACTTTGTAGACCACCCGGGGGTCGCATGTGCGGTCCTGCGCTGTGTTCTTGAGCTCGGAGGGTGAGATCGTCACGAGCGGCAGGAGGTCCAGAATTTCCTGGGCGCCCTGAGAGACGTTGCCGTACCCGGTGAATCCCACGATCAGCGGGTGGACGGTGGTAGGGACCCCGTCGGCCGCGATGCGGGCCGCAATCCGTGTGAGATCCTCCTTGGCTCCCGAGAGCTCGGCGTAGGCGCGGGCCTGCTTCAACCGCCCGAAGGCAGAGGGGACGGCCTCGGTTTCGAGGCGTTTGCCCAGCGACCACAGGGTGTTGATCATGCCGGCCAAGCCGGCGTGGCGGCCGAAGAAGATCAGCCGGCGGTTGTGGTCGTCCACGACCCGCTCGTAGTCGATCAGGGTGGCCTTGAGCTCCATCAGGCGCCGCAGCATGGGCATGTTGGCGGGCTGCCCTTTTATTACGTGGGGAAAAAAGAGGTAGACTTTGCCGGCCTCGAGCTTGGCCTTGGGGATCTCCTTGATCCCGATGATGACGTCGCAGCCGGTGAGCTCTTTCTGAACCTCCACCCCGGCCTGGACGAACTCCTCGTCGGCAAAGGCCCGCTGGTGGCCGGCCTGGACGACGGCCTTGATCCCGGCCGCCTGCAGGGCGTTTATGTCCTGCGGCACCAGCGGCACCCGCCGCTCCCACTGGCTTTTGTCTTCCGTGCGAACCCCGATTTTCATGAATTTCCTCTCAATGCAAAGGTTGACGAAACCGGAGATGCCAGCAGCTCCAGCAAAGAGGCGCTCCCCCGTACCGGCAGCGCCTGAACCGCCGCAATAATCCCCGCCTGCCTGGATTTCGGGAAGACTCCCCGGGTCAAATGGGTGAACTTTTCGACCAGCGCCTCCCAGTGCATGGGGTTGGCCGGATCTCCCCAGGGGTCCCCGGCCGGTGCAGGAGGCGGGCATCCATCGGAAGAAGCCCTTTGCGGCCCTCCAACGCCGCGACCGCCAGGCAGAACGGCAGGCTGTACTGGGCGGATTCGAGGTTTTCCGGGTCCGCATAGTTGTTCAGTCGAAGGGCCCGCTCGAAGGTGTGCACCTCGATCGCATCGATCGCCGCCGCCGTGAGCCCATTATCCCGCATCAGACCGAGAAGGCCGTCCAGCGCGGCGTGGACCCAGCGGCAGCAGGCGTAGGGTTTGAAATAGACCCCCTCCACCGCGAAGCTCTCTCCGAGACCGGCCGCGATCCGGGACGCGTCGTAATACCTTTTATGGTCCAGGATGTCGAGTGGGCCGGTGAAGCCCTCGGCCGCCAGCTCCACCACCCAGAGCCCGGTCAAGACGGCCCAGGGGATGCCCTCCTTGGCGTGGTTGCCCATGACCCGGCTGTAGCCCGCGGCGGAGACCCCCGGGGAGAGCACGCCGGCGAGGGCCATGGCTTCGGCGGTCCGGCGGCGGCTCAACCGGTAAAGACGTCCGGCGGCGGCCGCCACCCCGTAGGCGCACCAGCGGCCGGTCGAAAGGGTGTCGAGGGCGGCGAAGTCGCGTGCAGCGGCCACGCGCACGCCGATTTCATAGCCGGCCACAAGGGCGGCGATAATCTCCGGCCACCCGGCCGCGACCTCCTGGGCCACGGCCAGCACGGCCGGGATGACGGCTGCGCCGGGGTGTCCGCCGGCTGCGCGATGGCCGTCGTCGAGATCGAGCGCACTCGCCGCCGTGCTGTTCGCGAAGGCCGCCCCGGCCGCCCGCAGGCGGCTTCCGGCGAACCAGATATCGGCGTCGCCGGAAGCCGCCAGGCGCTTCGCGCCCTCCCGCGCCATCCGGGCGGCATCGGAGGCGTACCCGGCGGCCGCAGACCCGATCAGGTCGAGCAGGCAGCGTTGAATGGTCTCGCGGGCCGCCGCCGGAATCTCCTCCGGGCGAACCCCCAGGGCATAGTCGGCCAGGATCTCGGTTGTGAAGGCCATGCGCAGAAGATCCTCCATCCCGCATCCATATTTACGCCATCCGCCGGGTGATCCGCATGCCCCGTTTTTCCAGTTCGGCCAAAACCTCCCGGTGGGGCACGTCGCGGACCGGGTTGAGAAGGCCCGGAGTGCGGATCTTGCCGGCAATCATCAGCTGGGCCGCGATGCTGGCCGTGAACCCGACGGTACGGTTCATGGCGAAAAGCCCGGTTGCGAGATCCCGGTAGTCGATCAACTCATAAACCACCTTGAGCTCCCGGCCGTTTTTGAGCCCCCAGGCCTCGATGCGGATGACGACCATGTCCCGCTCGTTCTCCCGGAACTGGAGCCGGGGGGTGAGGTGTTCCACGACGAAGCGGCGCGGAGAGAGCTCGGCCCGGCCGACGCGGAGCGGGGTCTCGTCCAGGAAGCCGAGGGCGGCCATAACGTCCCAGAACCGGTTGTGGCCGGGCCAGCGCATGGCATAGCGTCCCATCTCTCTGAGCTCGGGCCCTAAACCGAAGAGCTCGATGTAGTGCAGGGCATCCCCGTTGTAGTAAGCCTCCAGGGCGCCGACCCCCGGCACCTCGAGAACGTGGCCGTTTTCGGGGCGGAAGATCCGCCCGCCGGGGATGGCCGCCTCCTTGCCGTCTTTCAGAAAGCGGGCCGGGCGCATGTAGGCTTTGAGGACCCCCTCGAAGGTCCAGGTGATCTTGTAGTGAATCGGGTTGTCCCCGGCGCAGGCCGGCTCGGGCAGCCCGGCCCCGTAGGAGCGCAGGCCGTGCACCACGTCGAGTTCGTCCACGGCGAG
>JALOOS010000106.1 GCA_025454275.1 Desulfobacterales bacterium
GGCGTCTGGTTCAGCTACATGGCGCTCTGGTTTCTGTGCGACCCCATGTTTCCGCAGCTTTTCCAGCGCTTCTTCGCGGCCCGCAGCGAAAGGGCGATCGGCCGGATAATGCTGTGTTACCCGCTGGTCTGCACCGTGGTCTTTCTGCCGCCGGTGGCGGTCGGCGTGCTGGGGCATCTCTACTTTCCGGATCTTGCCGGAAAGCAGGCCGACCGCATCCTGCCGATGGTGTTGAACGTGGTGGCGGGCGACGCCATGGCCGCCCTGGTGGCGGCCGCCGGGCTGGCGGCCCTCATGTCGACGATGGACTCTCAGCTCCTCACGCTGAGCTCGATCTTCACGCGCGACATCCTGCCCGCGCTGCGCCGCACCCCGCCCGCGACGAGCATCCCCGGACGGGTGTTCGTCGTCGGACTTAGCGCCGCCGGGTTGGGGCTGGCCTGGCACCCCCCGGCCACCATCCTCGAGATCGCCACCGAAACCTTTACCGGCCTGGCGGTGCTCTTCCCCACGGTGTTTTTCGGGCTCTACTGGCGCCGCGTCTACCCGGCGGCGGCGCTCTCATCGATTCTCGCCGGCGAGGCCGCTCTCGCCTGTTTTCACTTCAAATGGCTGTCGCCGGACCCGTTTCTGCCGGTGGTGTGGGTGATGCTGATTGCCTGCGGGGTTTATCTGGCCGCCCACGGCCTCGCGGCGCTCCGGCGGGGCGGCCTGAGGCTGGGACGACCGGAGTGGTCGCCGGACCTGGATTTTTGGGCACAGTTCGGGATCTTTCTGCTGGCGATGGACTTCTGGGCCTGGGGCCGGGTGGGGCCGATCGTGGCGGGGCTGCCCGGGTGGATCGCCCACTTTCTCCTGCTGTCGGCCCTTCAGACTGCGGCCATGGCCTTTATGATCCGCCGGTCCGGCAGAGAGCCGGGTTGCCAATCGCCCGAAACCGCTTAATGTGGGCGGGAAAGGAGAACTACATGCCCACGATTCCGATCTTCCCCCTGGGGCTGGTGTTGCTGCCCGGGATGGCGCTGCCCTTGCACATCTTCGAGGAGCGATACAAGCTGATGGTCTCCGAATGCACGGCGGAGGACAAGAGCTTCGGGATCGTGCTCTTCGACGGCAAGGCCATCCAGACGGCCGGGTGCACGGCCCGCGTGATCGAGGTACTGCACCGTTACGATGACGGCCGCATGGACATTTTGACACGGGGCGAGCAGCGCTTCATCGTGCAGGCGCTGATCGAGCAAAAACCTTACATGGAAGCGCGGGTCGCCTACTTCGACGATGACCCGGAGGCGGGTGGGGAGGAGCTGGCGCCCCTCATCGAGACCGGTGTGAGCCGCCTGCGGAGCCTGGCAGCGATGGGGGGAGCAGTCGATGTCGAGGAGGTGCCCGGCCTGTGGGACGCCCGCCGGCTCTCTTTTGCAATCGCCGCGCTGGAGGAGGTCACCCCCAAGGAAAAGCAGCGCTTTTTAGAGATGAGATCGATCGGCAGGCGGTTGCGCGCGGGAGTGGCCGTGCTGGAACGCCTCATCGAGCGTGCTCAGCTGACGCGGCAGATCCAGACCATCATCGGCGGCAACGGCCGTCCGCCCAAGGGGCTTCTCGGGAAAATTGCCGAGCCGGAAGAGTGACGGGTTCGCAGAATTTCATCCGCTCCGTCGCCACGACGAATCCCCCTCCCCCGGCCCCTCCCGCAAGGGGAGGGGAGATAGGACGTGATGGGGGAGGTCCGCCTCACTCCGTCGCCGGCAGCCAGAGATAGTAAAATCCGGCCTGATGCGACGGGGAGATGCGCGGCAGACCCAGGTCCAACAGCGCGCCTGGCCGGCCGCCCTCGTAGGAGGTCACCGGGTTGTAGATGTTGTCGTTCGGGTTTTCGGTCCGCCGGTAAATGACGATCCGCGCCGTGTCCGGCAGCCCGGCGCGTTTTCGGGCCTCCTGCAGGGCATCGGGCATGTAGCCGATTGCGTCCACAAGGCCCAGGCTCACGGCGCGCTCCGCCAGGAACACCCGCGCGGTTGCGATCTCCGCCAGGGCCGCCGCGCCGGCATGGCGGTGGAGGCGTACGAGGTCGCTGAAGCGCTTGCCGAGCTCATCGGTCATGGCGTTCATCAGGGACTGCTCCTCCGGGGTCGCGGGCCGGAAGGGCGAGCCGATGTCCTTGTTCACCCCGGACTTGCTCACCTCCACCCCCACACCGATCTTATCCATCAACCCGGAGACTTTCGGCCGGATGAAAATCACCCCCACTGACCCCGTGACGGTGGTGGGGTGGGCCATGATGTGGTCGGCGGGCAGGGCGATGTAATAGCCGCCGGAGGCGGCGACATCGAGCATCGCCGCCGTGACCGGAATCTTGCGCTCCTCCTTGAACCGCATGATCTCGTGGTAGAGGATGTCGCTGCCGGTCACCGAGCCGCCGGGGGAGTTTATCTGGAGCACAACGGCGCGGACTTGGGGATCCGCGGCGGCTTTGCGAAGGTGCGAGACCACCTCCTGGACCATGCTCGGCCGGGTGCGGATCAGTCCCTCCTCGGGGCTGTTCGAGATGACGCCGCGGACGGGGATCACCAGGATTTTTTCCTCGGTCCGGCCCTCCAGGGTGAATTCCTGGAGCGGATCGGTCTGGCTGGGAAAGAGCTTGATCCGAGGGGCGGCACAGCCGCTGCCCAGCAGGACCAGGGCCGCCAGAATAGCGGATAGGACGGTTGTCGGCATAACGTTTCCTTCTCGCGGACCTCAGCGTCGAGCGACGGCGGGTCTCCGGCGCCTCAGGACAAAAGGCCGGCTTCTTTAAGAATGGTTTGAATTTCCGATTTTTCCCTTTCCGAGGCCGGCAAGAGCGGCGGCCGGGGGTCGCCGCCGTAGTAGCCGAGCATGTCCAGGGCCGCTTTCAGGCCGGGGACCCCGTAGGTGGCCGTGAGGGCGGTATTGACCGGCAGCATTTTGAGCTGGAGTTTGCCGGCGGCCTCGATTTCGCCTTTTTTGAGCAGGTTGCAGATGCGGACGCAGGCCCGGGGCGCCACATTGGCGAGGGCGACGATCCCGCCCACGCAGCCCAGCGTGAGGGCGCCGAAGAGGGCCCCGGCGGTTCCGACCAGGACGCTGAACTCCTCGGCCACACGGCTCACCATCTCCCCCAGGGTGGAGACGTTGCCGTTGCTGTCCTTGATCCCGATGATGTTGGGGTGCCGGGAGAGTTTGGCCACAAGTTCCACGCCGAGGCTGATGTGGGTGAACTTGGTGACATTGTAGATCAGAATCGGGATCTCGGCCTGGTCGGCCACGGTCGTGAAGTGCCGCAGCAAGGCGGCCTCGCTCATGCGGCCCCCGTAGTAGAAGGGGGTCACGACCAGGGCCCCATGGGCGCCGAGCCGGGCGCAGCGGTTGGTGAGCGCGATGGTGTGCGCAGTGGACTCGCAGCCGGTCCCGGCGATCACCTTCATCCCCGGGGCCGCCGAGGCGACCACGGTCTTGACCACCTCGAGCTTCTCCTCCTCGCTCAGGAAGACGGACTCGCCGTTCGAGCCGAAGGTGACATAGCCCGATAGGCCGGTCGAGTTCCATCGGGCGATGTTTTCGGCCAACCGGTCGCAGGCGAGCCGCCCCTCTGAAAAGGGCGTCGGAATAGGGGGGAAGATCCCATGCAGGTCGATGGGTTTCATTCAATGGCTCCTTCTTAAGGCGACTGTTTTTTCGACAGAGCTTCCTTATATCGCAAGGATCCCCCCATGTCACGACCTCCGGCGCCACCATTTTGAAATTGACGGCGGACCGGTGTATAGTCGCGCCGCCGACCGGCACGCAGCCCGCGGGCGACGGGTGCCGGTCCGTCATTTCCATGGGCGCAGGCGCCCGGATGAAGGAGGCCCCATGCCATCGTCGGTCCGAAACTATGTGCGCTACGAACAGAGCGGGAAGGTTTCTTACGGAGTGCTTGACGGGGAGCGGGTCACGCGGGTCGACGGGGATATCTTTACCGGCGCGGAGCCGACCGGTGAGAGTATCCGCCGCAGCGAGGTGCGTCTGCTCTGGCCCTGCGAGCCCACCAAGATCATGGCTGTCGGATTGAACTACAAAAGCCACCTGGGCGATCGGCCGGCTCCCTCCCGGCCCGAGCTCTTCTTCAAACCGGTCTCGGCCCTGCTCCCGCCGGAGGGGACGATCCGCATCCCGGAGGGGGCCGGGAATGTCCACTTCGAGGGAGAGCTTGTCATCGTGATCGGCCGGAAAACCAAGGCGGTCTCGCCCGAGGAGGCTTGGGGCTCGATCTTCGGCTTCACCTGCGGCAACGACGTCAGCGAGCGGGACTGGCAGAAGGGGGACCTGCAGTGGTGGCGGGCCAAGGGCGCGGACACCTTTGCGCCGCTCGGGCCGGCCGTCGCCGTCGGCCTGGACTACCGCTCCTGCCGGATCCAGACCCGCGTCAACGGCGCGGTGAAGCAATCCCAATTCCTGAGCGATCTCCTGTTCGACCCGTCCGTGGTGGTGAGCCACGCCAGCCGCGCCCTCACCCTCCACCCCGGGGATGTGATCTACACCGGGACCCCGGGGACCACCAGCGCCCTGAAGCCGGGCGACACGGTCGAGGTGGAAATCGACGGGATCGGCATTCTAAAAAACAGCGTGGCAGCATAAAACCGTATCCCACCAAACAGGTGGGATACGGTTTTATCCAGTGTGTTTTCAAAGATAATAAAAAGCGGTCTATCGGGCTGTCAGCCAAGGCGAGCGGCATTTTGGCAAGCGGAGCATATTGGCCAATATGTGAGCATTGCCAAAATGCCGATCAACGCCGGATCACAGCCCGAGAGGCCGCTTTTTATAGGAGTTCGGTCAGGTGTTTGACGGGGACCTTCATCCCGTGGCGCCGCACGCCGTAGGCGAGCTGCAGGATGCAGGCCGGGCAGGTCGTCACCAGGATGTCCGCCCCGGTCTTTTTGAGGTTCTCCATTTTACGGTCCAGGACCTGCATCGCCAGATCGTAGTGGGAAAGCGCGTACGAACCCGCCCCGCCGCAGCACCAGTCGGCCTCCGGCAGTTCAACGAACTCGGCCCCCGGCATCCCGCGCAGGAGCTCCCGCGGCTGTTTCACGATGCCCTGGCCGCGCGAGGCGTGGCAGGGATCGTGGAACGTGACCCGTTTGCCCTGCAGGCCCGGTGAGCCGGGGATCACTTCGGCGGCAAGCCACTCGGAGATGTCCCGGACCTTGGCGGCGATCCGTTGGGCCGTCGGGTGTTGCGGGTCGCTTTCCGGGAACAGCCGGGGGTATTTCTTGATGAAGGCGGTGCAGCTCGAGCAGTCGGTGAGGATGAGGTCCGCGGCGGCGGCATCGAGCAGCGGCAGGTTCTTGGCCGCCAGCCGGCGCGCTGCCGGCAGATCGCCGTAACTCCACGCCGGAAGACCGCAGCAGTTGGTGTCGAGCACGCGGACGCTCCGGCTGAAGCGCCGCAGCAGGGCGAGGGTCGCCCTGCCGGCCGCATGGCCGACCACGTCCACTCCGCAGCCCACGAAGTAGGCGACCTGCGGGCCGCCGCCCTGCCCCGCGAACATGCCGGGCTTGACGTTCGCCCGGAAGGGCTGCGCCGGCAGCCGGTCGACGATCGCCTCGGCCCGGGCGAAGTCGCGCCCGAAGATGCGCAGCAGCCCCAGCGCCCGGGCGAGTTCGCTGGCGCCGCTGTTCTTTCCCAGGGCGGCGGCCCGGGCCGCGAGATGCAGCCGGCGCGGGTAGGGCAGCAGCTGATCGAAGAGCAGCCGGTGGATCGATTTGCGACCCACTTTTTCGAGGTACTCGGAGCGGGCCTGGATGACGAGCTCGGAGGTGGGGATCGCCGGAAAGCAGTTGCTCGTGCAGGCTCCGCAGAGCAGGCAATCGTAGAGCGGCTCTTCCAGCTCCGGGCTCCAGGCGATCCGTTTTTCGATCAGCGCCCGCAGCAGGGCCAGGCGCCCCCGCGCGACCCCCGCCTCGTGACCCGTGGAACGGAAGATCGGGCAGGCGGTCTGGCAGAACCCGCAGCGGTTGCAGTGGGCGATTTCGTCGTAGCGCTCGGTGATGCTCATCAGAACCGGCCCGGCATCGCCCCCGGGGCAAAGATCCGCTCCGGGTCAAGCGCGGTCTTGACCCGGTGCATGAGCCGCCACTCCGGGCGTAGGGGGCCGAAGAGATCGTGGCGCTGTTTGAACTCCTCCGGCGCCTTCTCGAGCACCGTGTGGCCTCCGAGCCCCTGCAGGCCACGGCCGATCGCATCCCAGACGGGATCCTCCAGCCGGGAGAGACCGGCGAGGATGCCGCCGAAACCGAAATCGACCTGGAGCCGACCGTCAGCGGCCTGACGCCGAAGGAGGGCTGTGGCTTGGGCGGCCCGGTCCGCCGGGACGCCCGC
>JALOOS010000107.1 GCA_025454275.1 Desulfobacterales bacterium
CGGATGGGCCTCACTTTAGGTCGACCGCCCGGATCACCCCCTCCTTGAAGTAGAACCGGTGCTGGACCGGTTGCGGGGGATCGCCCTTGTATCCTTGGGTGAGCGCGATCGCCTCCCAGATCGGATCCCCCTTCTCGAGCCCTTTTTCGGGCGCGGAGGATTCGAGGGTCTTGAGCTGAGGTGCCCCGATCGAGAGCACCCGCAGCCGGTCCGGATCGTCGGTGTTCATCCGCAGCCAGGAGATGATCCGGATCTCGTAGTCCGCCGGGGCCGGATCGGCGGCCGCAAACTCCGCAGTCTGCTTGGCCGCGGGACCAGGGACCGGCGGCGCCGATGCGCAGGCGACCAGCGCGACCACCAGGCAGAGAGCCACTGTGAATTTCATACGCCCCACTCCCTTCGCACCTCTTGCGGGTGACGCACCGTCTGCGGCACACCCACCCTGCCGCCTCCTCGACCCGGAGTCGCAGGGCAGGCCCTTCAGCTGAGCCCGTCGGGTTGATCGTTATCCCGCGTTCGCGGTTGTCCCGCCGGCGGCAGCGACCATTTCCTGCATCTTCTGATAGGCGATCGCGTTTTGAATCGCAATCCCGCCCTGCTCGGCCACGGCCAGGGCGAAGTTGATGTCGGCGGCCGAGAAATAGCGCACCTCCGCGGTGAGCAGCCGCATCATCCCGATCGTCTCCCCCTGAACCGTGATCGGAACGGCGAGGATGCTGCCGACCCCCTCCGCCTGGGCCTGCTTGTGGTAGATCGTGTGAATGTCCACCGTGGCGTCGGGAATCACCACCGGCTCGCCCTGCAGAATATAGTGGGTGGCGAGCTCCTCGTCGAGGGCCCCGCGCTCCAGATAACTGCGGCTGAGGCCGTAGGCCGCCTTCAGCTCAAGGCGCCCGCCGGTGGATTCGATCAGCCGGATCGTGCAGGCCTTGAGCCCCATCACCTCGGGCATCCGCCGGACGATGAGGTCGAGCAGGGAATCCAGGTTGCGGGTGGCATTGATCACCTTGCCGATCTCGGCCAGCGCCTTGAAGTAGTTGATCTGACGCTCGAGTTCTTCATAGGCGCGGGCGTTCTCGATGGCGATGCCGCACTGCTCGGCCAGGGCGGCCGCAAATTCCAATTCATCCGGATCGAAATGCCGCGGGGTTCGGGAGAGCAGCCGGAGGATGCCCTTGATCTCCCCGCGCACCCGGACCGGCGCTACCAATATGCTTTTGATACCCTCGGCGCGCGCCGCGTCATGGTAGTGGATGCGCGGGTCGCTCTCCGCATCGTACACCGCGATCGGGGTGCCGGCGAGGGCCTCGTGAACGCCCTGCTCGGCGTCGACCGGTCCCCGCGCAAGATAGGTCTCACTCAGGCCGGAGGCGGCCTGGAGCACAAGCTTTTTCCCTGATGGGTTGAGCAGCCGCAGCGTGGCGGCGTCGACCCCGGTCACCTGGGGCACCCTTTGGACGATGATCTCGAACACCTCCGTCAAGTGGAGGTTCGAGGTGATCGCCTTCGTGACATCCAGAAACAGCTTGAGATAGGTTTTTTCCCGGCTCATGGCCTTCCCTTCGCGTTTTATCCCGATGGACAGCACCGGCGGCCCCGCCGGCCCGGCACCTCGGCTCCGAGCGGGGGTGTTCATCTCATAGCACGCCGCCGGCCTTGATGAAAAGCCCCGCCGCCCGCCCTGTGCGATTCCGGTAAACTTTTCGAAGGAATGACCGATGATGGATTCATGCGAATCTTGGCGGTCCTGGTACTGACGGTTTGTGTTTGGGGAGTCTGCTCGGCGGCCTGCGCCGAAGAGGGCTCGGAAGCGGGGGTGCCGATTTTGCTCTACCACCGCTTCGGGCCGGCGGTGGCCGACAGCATGACGGTGCGGACGGCGGTCTTCGAGGCCCACCTGAAGTACCTGCAGGCGGCCGGTTTCGAAGTCATTGCGCTCAAGGAGCTCCTCACCATGCTCGCCGGCGCAGGGGTCCCGGCAGGCAGGCGCTGCGCGGTGCTCGTGGCCGACGACGCCCACCGGTCGGTCTACACCGAGGCCTTCCCTCTGCTTAAAAAGTACCGGGTGCCGATGACCCTCTTCGTCTACCCCTCAGCCGTCTCCAATGCCCCTTACGCCATGACCTGGGAGCAGCTGCATGAGGTGAAGGCGAGCGGGCTGTGCGACATCCAGTCCCACACCTACTGGCATCCCAACTTCAAAAAGGAGCGTGAAAAGCTGCCCGCAGCCGAGTTCGAGAAGCTGGTCCAGCTGCAGCTCGTCAAGTCAAGGACCACCCTTGAGCGAAAACTGGGCGGGACGGTCGATCTTCTCGCCTGGCCTTTCGGGATCTTCGACTCATGGCTGATGGAGAGGGCCGCCGCGGCCGGCTACCGGGCCGCCTTCTCGATCGAACGCCGCCCGGCGACCCGACGGGACCACCCGATGGCCCTGCCGCGATACCTCCTGGCCGACTCGGACCGGGACAAGGTCTTTGAAGCGCTGGTAAACACCCCATTTCAGGTTGCACGAAGGGAAAACCGCCATGTTGAACGCCGTTTTTAAGATGCTGATCTGTCTTGTGATCCTCCTGACGATGGTCCCCGGTGCGGGCGAGGCCGGCCCGACGCCGGCCGTGCGCGTGGTCGATCACCACACCGGGAAGGCGATCCCAGAGGCCTTTGTGACGCTGGACGGCGAGGTGCTCGCAGCGGATGGGCAGGGCCTCTTCCCACTGCCGCGGGGAGGGGGGCTCGTCAAGGCGAGGGCGCACGGCTACCAGCGCGCCGAGCTGCCGCTCGCGGAGGCGGCCGGCGAGGGTCCGGTCGAGATCCGGCTGGGCGCCGTCACCCCCCGGGGGCTCTACCTCTCCTTCTACGGGGTGGGGTCGAAGGTACTGAGAGGGCCGGCGCTCAAGCTGATCGAAGAAACCGAGCTCAACGCCCTCGTCATCGACGTCAAGGGGGACCGCGGGATGATCCCCTATCGCAGCTCGATCCCGCTGGCGGCCGAGATCGGGGCCCAGAGGATCATCACGGTGCGCGACGTCGAGGGGCTGATCACCCACTTCAAGGAGAAGGGGATCTATCTCATCGCCCGGATCGTGGTCTTCAAGGACGATCTTCTGGCCGCGGCCCGGCCGGAGCTTGCCGTCCGGACCCCGGCGGGCGGCATCTGGCGTGACCGGGAGAACCTCGCCTGGGTGGACCCCTTCCGCCGGGAGGTCTGGGAGTACAACATCCGGATCGCCGAGGAGGCGGCCCGCCTGGGATTCGACGAGATCCAGTTCGACTACGTGCGCTTCCCCGATTCGCGCTCGCCGGTTTTCTCGCGGCCGAGCACCGAAGAGGCCCGGGTCGCGGCCATCGGCGGGTTCCTGCAGGAGGCCCGGGCACGGCTCGCCCCCTACAACGTCTTCACCGCCGCGGACATCTTCGGCTACGTCTGTTGGAACCTGAACGACACCGACATCGGCCAGAAGCTCGATCCGATCGCCGCCGCCGTGGACTACCTCTGCCCGATGCTCTACCCCTCCGGGTTCCAGTTCGGGATCCCCGGCCACCGCAACCCGGTCAAGAGTCCGCACGAGATCGTCTACCTCTCCCTCAAAAAGGCCCAGGAGCGGACCGGGATCGCCCCGGTGCGCTTCCGCCCCTGGCTGCAGTCCTTCCGGGACTACGCCTTCGACCGCCGGCAGTTCGGCGAGAGGGAGATCGGCGAGCAGATCCGGGCGGCAGACACCTTCGGCGCCCAGGGCTGGATGCTCTGGAACCCGGTCAACGTCTACACGGCGGACGCCCTGAAGAAGGAGATCCGGACCGCGAGCATCGCCCCCGAGGTTGCACCGGGCCGGTAAAAACGCTAACAAGTTGTTGTAAAACGGCGCCTCAGGCAGTGATCCGTTGTTGTGCGGCTCTTTTAGATGCTCACATATTCTCGAAAATGCTGCACTTTCCCAATCGCCGCCCGCCTTGCCTGACAGCCGGGCGCTTGTTTTATAACCACCAGATGCATGTCGACAGGTTGTCCTGGGAATCCCGAGAGGCAACCGGTACGCAGTCGTGAAACCCCTTATTCTTCTGACCCTGGGAGCGCTGGTCGTGCTATCGGCGGCCGGCGGCATCCTTCAGCCGGCCGCTGCCGCCCTCCTGCCCGAGCCGCTCGCCGCGATCGGCCCGGCCGTCGCGGCTGCCATCGCCGCGGGGGAAACCCCCGGTGCCGTGGTCGTGGTCGGCCACGAGGGCCGGGTGGTCCTGCGGGAAGCCTTCGGCCACCGCCGCCTCGGGCCGCCGCAGCCGATGACGACCGACGCCGTCTTCGATGTCGCCTCCCTCACCAAGGTCGTGGCCACCACGACGGCCGTGCTCCAGCTCGTCGAGCAGGGCCGGTTGGAGCTCGATGCCCCGGCTGCCCGCTACTGGCCGGAGTTCCAGGCCCGCGGCAAGGGGCAAATTACCCTGCGCCAGCTCCTCACGCATTACTCCGGGTTGAGGCCCGGCTTCCTGCCCAAACCGGCCTGGTCGGGCCATGCCGCCGCTCTGAAAAAAATCCTGGCCGATGGCCCCGCCCACCCGCCGGGCTCCCGCTTCGTCTACAGCGATCTCAACTTCACCATCCTGGGCGAGCTGGTGCGGCGCGTCTCCGGGGAGCCGTTGGAGGTCTATTGCCGCCGTCACATCTTCGAACCCCTGGGTATGACGGACACGACCTTTAAGCCCCCGGCCTCCTTACGGCCGCGGCTTGCACCTACCATGGAAGGCAGCGTCGGCGTGGTGCACGACCCGGACACCCGCCGCATGGGCGGAATCTCGGGTGCGGCCGGGCTGTTCTCCACGGCCGACGATCTCGCCGCCTTCGCCCAGATGATCCTGGACCAGGGCCGTCGCGAGGAGACCCGGATCCTGGGCGCCGCTTCCATCCGGGAGATGGTTCAGCCCCAGTCGCCTGATGGCAGGCTGCCGGCGCGGGGCCTCGGCTGGGCGGTCCATTCGGCCTCCGGCAACTGGAGCGAACTGCTCCCGCCGGGTTCCTTCGGCCACAAGGGGTTCACCGGGACCCTGCTCTGGATCGACCCCGCGACCCGGAGCTACCTGATCGTTCTCAGCAACCGGGTCTACCCCGACGGGGAGGCCCGTGACGGGATGCTGCGGGACAGGCTCTTCTCCCTCGTTGTTCAGGCCACCGGCCGGCCGGACCCGGAGGATGCCCTTTTCGCCGCCATCCCGGGGGTCGCGACCGGGATCGACGTTCTGACTGCCCGCAAATTCTCGGCGCTGGCCGGCAAGCGGGTGGGGCTGATCACCAACCACACCGGGCTGGATGCCGCCGGCCGCCGGACGATCGATCTCCTGGCCAAGGCGCCCGGGGTCCGGTTGCGGGCGCTCTTCAGCCCCGAGCACGGCCTGTCGGGCAAGGCCGACTGGAAGGTGGCCTCGGGCCGGGACGCTTCGACCGATCTGCCGGTCCACAGTCTCTACAGCGGCACCAAGCGGCCGACGCCGGAGATGCTGAAGGGGCTGGATGTGCTCGTCTTCGACGTGCAGGATGCGGGCGCGCGATTCTACACCTATATGAGCACGATGGGCTACGCGATGGAGGCGGCGGCGAAGGCGGGCCTGAGGTTCGTCGTGCTGGACCGGCCCAACCCGATCACGGCCTCGCGGACGGAGGGGCCGGTGCTGGACCCGGATCTCACATCCTTCACCGCCTACTTCCCCCTCCCGGTGAGACACGGCATGACCCTGGGCGAGCTTGCGCAGATGTTCAACGCGGAGAAGCGGATCGGTGTCAACCTGACGGTGGTGCCGCTCAGGGGCTACCGGCGGGGAATGTGGTTCGACCAGACCGGCCTTGCCTGGGTGAACCCTTCGCCCAACCTGAAGTCGCTCACCCAGGCCGCCCTCTACCCCGGGGTGGCCCTCTGCGAAGGGTCGAACGTGAGCGTCGGGCGGGGCACCGCGACCCCTTTCGAGCTCCTCGGCGCCCCCTGGATCGATAGCGAGCAGCTGACGGCCTTTCTGCAGAGCCGCCCCATCCCCGGGGTACATTTCGAGCCCGCCCGCTTCACCCCCGCCGCGAACCTATTCAAAAACGAGGAGTGCCGCGGGGTTCGCATTGAGCTGAAAGACCGCGACGCTTTGGAGCCGGTACTTCTGGGCATCGAACTGCTCAGCGCTCTCCAGCGCTTCTATTCCGGCATCTTCAAGCTCGACCCGGCGCTCTACCTCGTGGGCTCGCGCGCTGTGATCCGGGCCATTGCCGCAGGCGAGCCCCCCGAGGCCATCGCTGCCGCCTGGCAGCCGCAGCTGGAGGAGTTCCGCCGGAAGAGCAGGCCCTATCTTCTCTATTAGGGCCATCGACCCGCACGGCCGCTTCATCCGCCATTCGGTTATGTCGACCCACGCCGGAGGACCTTGAAAACCGCGTAGATCATCATCGATCCCCCTTCCATTTGTCATCGAGAGGTGATTTCTTGTCTTCCATCGACCGTTAACGTCACGAACCGGCGCATCAGAAGGCCGTTGTAGTAGGAGGAGTCGATCTTCGTATCCCGTTCAAGGAGCGCCAGCCGCTCGAAGCCCGCCGTCTCGTAGAGGCGGATCGCCGGCAGATTGTCTGAACGCACCATGAGATAGATGATCTCGATCTCGGGGGAGTGCGACGCCCGCGCGAGCCCTGCCTCAAGAATCAGGCGGCCGAGCCCCCGGCCCCGCGCGGCCGCGGCCACCCCCATGTTGAGGTCGGCCGTGTGGCGCAACCGGGAGGGGTTCCGCGGCCGGAGGGTCAGGAAGGCCGCCGGCGCCCCGTCGATCTCCGCCGCCAGCGCCACGGCTCCCGGCAGGCGCTGCAGGGCGGTGATCGCTTCGATAAAATCACCGATGGAGGGG
>JALOOS010000108.1 GCA_025454275.1 Desulfobacterales bacterium
CACCTACAACATCGCGCCGAAGCCGCCCTCGACGATCGAGGCGGTGTAGGCAGGCTGTCGGCCGACAGGGCGCACACGGTCAGAGCGGCCCGGTGCCCGTACACCTGCAAGCGCCGATAGTAATCGCCCCAAAATAATATCGACTGGGATCGACCCCCTCTCTTTCATCCTCTCCCCCGATCCTGGGGGAGAGGGAAGGGTGAGGGGGGTGTCCGCATCGATGTAAATAGGCAACCCCTTCCATCATAAGGGCGATCGCGTGCAGCCGTGTACGGGTACGTGAACGGGTACGGGTAGGAAGAGAAAACGGACCAACTCGACGAATCCGGTCCTGCCGTGGCGCTATGCCCCCCGTTCCTGGGTGCGCAGGAGCTGGGGCAGATCGGAGCTCACCATTCCGAGCACCCGCCCCTCTTCGACGACCGGCATGGCCGAGATGCGGTTTTCATCGAGGGCATGCAGGATCTCCGGGATGCGGGAGCCGGGAGCGGCCGAGACCACCCGGCGGGTCATGATCGCCTCCAGGCTGCCGGCGGAATCCCCCTCGGCCACGGCCCGCGTGATGTCCCAGGTCGTCAGCACCCCGGCGATCCGCTCCTGCGGGTCGAGCACGGCGATGATGTTGCCGCGCCCGCGGACGATCAGGGCCGCCGCCTCCGTCAGCGAGGCGTCGACGCGGATCGTGGGAATTGTCTCCATGATATCCTTGGCCGTGCGCTCGCTTTCACGGGCGGCGAGCCGGCGCAGGCTGATGCTCTCCGCGGCCTGGCAGGGCAGCAGATCGGCGCTCGCCGCCAGCAGATCCACGAGCTCGGTCATGTTGTGGCGGATCGCCTTTTCACGCCATGCCTCTCCTGCCGCGAGTCGCCGTTCCGACAGGGCGGCGAAACCGGCCGCATGCTCTTTCAGCCATTCCTCCACCGCCGCCCGGTTTCCCAGCCGCGCCTCCGGGATCCGGAGCTCCGGCGGGGTGGGCAGGGCCTGTTCCTGCGCGGCATAGATCACCCCGCCCGAATTGACCAGGTAGTCGGTCGCGATCATGACCCCCTTCTGGCGGAAGACCACCTGCTCCATGCGGGTGCGGGCCGCCTTGCGATTGGGGTCCGGCGAGTAGGTGTTGGCCCCCTCCACGATCAGGCGCCACTCCCCCATGCGCTCGACGCTCATCGAACAGGGGTCGGTCGGCAGCACCCCCAGGTAGTTGAAGATCGGTGCGGCCGGGATGAAGCAGAAGGCGGACTCCCGCAGGAGGTTGTCGGCGTCGGTCGAAAAGCGGGTGGAGACGCCTGCTGCCTGCGGCCGGATCTGTTCGTCGTACCAGGCGGCGCTCACCGTTCCGCGTCGCCTCCAGAGGGTCAGAAGATCGGCAACCGGCAGACCGGCCGGATCGAAAAGGCAGCCCTCGCGGTCGCTCACCCCCACGACCCGCACGGCCGGCAGCCTCTCTTTCAGGATGCGGGCGGCGTGGGCCCCCACGGCCCCGAAGCCCTGGATGAGGACGGTGACCTTCTCGGCGGGCGGGACGCTCAGGCGCGAGAACTGGGGCAAGACGCTCAGGCGCGGCATGATCTCGAGCAACCGCTCCAGGGCGATGACCACCCCGCCGGCCGCCGCGCCGAGCTCGTCGATCCGGTTGCCGCCCATCTCGGCCGGCTTGGAGACCGCCGCCTCCAGCCCGTTTTCGACGGCGATGGTCTTCATGTCCGCGTCGTTCGAGCCGACGTCCGGTCCCGGGACATAAATGTCCCGGTAGCGGCGGATCAGGCGCGCAAAGCGGCGCAGGAGCTCGGTGTGGAGCGCGGGGGGCAGCCCCGGTTCGGCCACGATTCCGGCCTTGCCACCGCCGAAGGGCAGGTTGGCGGCGGCGTTCTTTAACGTCATCCCACGCGCCAGGTTGTGGATGTCGGCCGGGGTGATCCCGGGTTGAACCCGAATCCCGCCCATCGAAGGGGTGCCCATGGCGAGGTTGTCCACGACGAGATAGCCGCCCACCTCGATCGCCGCGGCCTCGTCCCAGACGCAGACCACGAGCTTCGGCCCCAGCTTGTCGCAGACGATCCCCATCTTGCCAAGGAGGTGCTCGTCGCGGTAGCCCAGCACCAGGTGGCAGCGGCCCTCGCGGCGGCGGATCCGGCTCTGCATGACAGGCGCAGGGATGTGCTCGCGCAGATAGCTCTCCATCCGTTTGGGTATCATCGCGTGGCCCTCCTATGACGGAAAGTGCCTGGTTTTTCGGAGTGGGACCGCTGCGGCCCCCTCACCCTGGCCCTCTCCCGCATCAATAAGGGGAGAGGATCGCCAACCCGCAGGTTTCCATCGTAGCACGGATGCCGGGGGGGTTTCCACAGCGTGACACAGCCGGAAAGCAGATCAACTTTGACGATGAAACCGTTCATGCTTTTTTCGGCATGAACGGTTTCATATGTCAGCTTTTTCCGAGAGCGGGTTTTTGGATGAGAGGGACGGCCGCCGGGGCTATATCCTTCGGGGCGGAGAGGATCGAGGTCGAGTAGGCTACCAGGATCGTGACGCGCCGGTTGGAGAAGTCGAGCGGTTTTTCGGGGTTTTTCAGGCGCCGGTCGGCATAGCCGTTGACGCCGGTGATCTGGTGTTCACGGATCCCGCCCTCCTCCAGCACCCGCCGTGCGGCATTGGCGCGGTCCGAGCTCAGGTCCCAGTTGTTGTAGCCGGGCCGGACATAGGGGCGGCTGTCGGTGTGGCCCTCGATCACGACCTGGTTGGGAAAGGTGCCGATCCGCCCGCCCATCAGCTTGAGCAGCTGCACGGCATCGGCCTTGAGGCGTGCGCTGCCGATGTCGAAGAAGAGCCCCTCGGACTGCTCGATCAGCTCGATCCTCAGCCCCTCCGGGGTGATCGTGATCTGGATCTGGTCCTTGAACCGGGCCAGATCCGGCAGCGCGGCGATGGCCTTGACGAGCTTCTCCCCCTCCTCGCGCAGGCGGTCCACCTCCGACTGTTCGGGCGGCCGCTGGGGCTGGACCGCCGGGGCGGAGGGGCGGGGGTCGGAAAACGGCTTGATCGCGTCCATTCCGTTCAGAACGCCCGGAGCGGTCTTGTGCACCCCCGTCGGGTCACGGAAATAATCGGCGACCGAAGCGCGGATGGTCACGTTGTTGGCGATGATCCACAAGACGATGAAGAGCGCCATCATGGCCGTGACAAAGTCGGCGTAGGCCACCTTCCAGGCTCCCCCGTGATGGCCCTCGTGCCCGCCGCGCTTCTTGACCCGCTTGATGATCGTGTATTTTTCCGAATCGCTCACGCCTTTTCCTTCACGTGGGACTCCATCTCCGAAAATTCAGGGCGGGTCTCGCTCGGGATGCTGCGCCGCGCGAACTCGACGCAGACAAGAGGGCTGAAACCGCGCGCGAAGGCGGCGATGGCGGCTTTGACCGCCTCGAACACCTGCATTTCGGTCTCGCCGGAGATGTCGAGGTTGGAGGCCAGGGGCTGGATGAACCCGTAGCAGAGAAAGATGCCGAGAAAGGTCCCCACCAGGGCCGCCGCGACCTTTTTGCCGATCTCACCCGCCGGCCCGTCGATGGCCTGCATGGTGATGACGATACCGAGCACCGCCGCTACGATTCCCAAGCCGGGCATGGTGTCGCCGATTTTGGCGAGGACGAGGCTGGGCTTCTTGACGTCGTTGTGGTGGGTGTCGATGTCGCCCTCCATCAGGGTCTCCAGATCGTGGGAGGCGATGCCGCCGATGATCACCATGCGGAAGGTGTCGGTCATGAAGGCGATCAGGGTCTTGTGGGTGAGAATGTCCGGGTATTTCGAAAAGATCGTGCTCTCCGCCGGAGTCTCGATGTGCTTCTCCAGAGCGATCAACCCCTCCTTCTGGGCCATGTAGAGCAGCTCATAGAGCAGTTTCAGAACCGAGAGGTAGGTCGCCTTGGTGACGGTCTCCCCTTTCAAGGCGCCGATCGACTTGGTCAGGATGCGCTGCAGGACGCTCTTCGGCGCCGACGCCAGCAGCGCGCCGAACGCCGCCCCCCCGATGATGATGAACTCGGCCGGTTGGACGAGGACCATGAACGGCCCGCCCGCCTCCCAGAAACCTCCCAGCACGGAGACGACGACAACGGTGAACCCGATGATGACGAACACAAATTCCCCCGGTTCTGGTGAGATGGCTCCGGCTGAGCAAGAGGCTCCATGCCGTAACTGTTCTGCTGATCTAATATCGGTATCCGGGCGGGAAACTTTAGAATAGCGGTCCCGCCCCAGGGCAAAAGGCCCTGCGGCGGCCGGGAGATGAAATGGGTTAAGTGGGTGGCACCGCCGCGGACGGCGACGAGCGAGAACGCCGGTATGGGCTGCAGGACGTCGTTTCCGGAGGGGCACCGGTTACTTATCGGATCGATCGCCGGAGGCGCCTAGAATTTCCACCGGGTCGCCGCAGCGGACCGTCCCCTCGGCAATCACCCGGCCGAAAACCCCCTCCCGCGGCATGATGCAGTCCCCGGCCTTGTAATAGATGGCGCAGCGGTTGTGGCACTCCTTGCCGATCTGGGTGATCTCGACCTCCGCCTCCCGGCCCAGGCGCACACGGGTCCCGATGGGGAGGTTTTTCCAGTCAATGCCCTCGGTTGCGATGTTCTCGGCGAAATCCCCGAAACCGACGGTGAGGCCCTGGTCACGGGCCGTTGCGATGCTCTCGGCCGCAAGAAAGCTCACCTGCCGGTGCCAGGGGCCGGCGTGGGCGTCCCCCTCGAGGCCGTGGTCCTTCGAGAGGAAAGCCTCCGCGACCGGGGTTTTGACCGTGCCCTTTTTCCGGCTGACGGCGATCGATACGATTTTCATGATGGGAACCCCTTCCCCGCGGCGATCATGTAGATGCCGTAGGTCGCCCGCAGGTTCGGCAGCACTTTCGTGATGCGGCCGAAGCGGTCCTGGGAGTTGGTGTTGATGGCCGCCTCCTTCAGCACCTGCAGCCCCACCTCAGCCGCGAATCTGCGGAAATCCGTGAGCGTGATCACCCGGATGTTGGGGGTGTCGTGCCATTGGTAGGGCAGCTGGCGCGACACGGGGGCGCGGCCGGTCAGCAGGAGCTGGAGCCTGAGGCTCCAGTGGCTGAAATTGGGAAAGCTCACGATCCCCCGGCGGCCCACGCGCAGCATGGAGCGGATCAGCGCGGCCGGTGCGTAGACCTGCTGCAGGGTCTGGCTCAAGATCACGTGGTCGAAAGCGTGGTCCGGGTAATCGAGGATCTCCTGGTTGATGTCGCCCTGCAGGACCGAAAGCCCCTTTTCGATGCAGCGGGCCACCTTCTCCTCGTTGTGTTCGATGCCGGCGCCGACCACCTTTTTGCGGTTGATGAGATGTTGGAGCAGATCGCCCTCGCCGCAGCCCAGATCGAGGACCCGCGAACCGGGTTCGATCCAGGCGGCGATGATCTGCAGATCATAGCGGATGAGGCTGTGCGCGTCGCTCATCGTGCACCCGTTGGAGGAACCCGTGGATCAGGTTTTTCAACCGCTCCCCGGGGATCAGGAAGGCGTCGTGGCCCCACTCGGCCTCGATCTCGCAAAAACTCACGTCGCGCCCGCATTTCTTCAACGCCTTCACGATGTGACGCGCCTGGTAGGTCGGGTAGAGCCAGTCCGACGTGAACGAGATCACCAGAAACCGGGCCCGGGCCTTGGAGCAGGCCTGGACCGCCGAGCCGCCGCCGTGCTGTTTGCCGAGGTCAAAATAGTCCGCCGCCTTGGTGATGTAAAGAAACGAATTGGCGTCGAACCGGTCCACGAACTTCCGCCCCTGGTAGCGCAGGTAGCTCTCCACCTGGAAGTCGGCGTCGAAGTTGAAGGAAAAATCGCTCTTGTCCTGGAGCCGGCGGCCGAACTTCAGGCGCATCGATTCATCGGAGAGGTAGGTGATGTGTCCGATCATGCGGGCCACTGCGAGCCCCAGCTCGGGCTTGCGGCCCCCGTAATAGTCGCCGTGGTTCCAGTTGGGGTCGGCCATGATGGACTGGCGGGCCACTTCGTTGAACGCGATGGCGAGGGCCGAGTGCCGCATGGTCGTGGCCAGGGGGATCGCCGCATAGACCATCCCGGGGTAGCGTACGCACCACTCCAGCACCTGCATGCCGCCGATCGACCCGCCCACGACGCATAGCAGCTGCGCAATGCCGAGATGGTCGATGAGCGCCTTCTGGGCCGCGACCATGTCCCCGATGGTCACGACCGGGAAGTCAAGGCCGTAGGGCCTGCCGGTGGCCGAGTTGACGCTGGAAGGCCCGGTGGAGCCCATGCAGCTGCCGATGATGTTGGCGCAGATCACGAAAAACCGATCGGTGTCGATGCCCTTCCCCGGGCCCACCATGCAGTCCCACCAGCCGGGTTTTTCGTCCCGCTCCGTGTAGACCCCGGCCGCATGCGAATCCCCGGAAAGGGCGTGCAGGATCAGGACGGCATTTTGCCGGTCGGGGGCGAGGCTGCCGTAGGTTTCGTAGGCGAGGGTCAGGGGTCCGATCCGGGCCCCGCTTTCGAGCACCATCTCATGCGGCGGCGCTGCGAAGGTGAAGAACTTCTTCTCGACCAGCCCGACCGAAACCGAATCCTTGCTGTGTTCGATGTATTCGCTCATGCACCCGTTCGCTAAAGTTTTTCAACTCCTGACAACGCTCAATTCCTCCTCGCCGGGGGCAAACAAACAGTCCTTGGTAGAGTAGCGCTTCAATTTTCAACGCAGGGTAAACTCCGCTATCTCCCCCCGCGCCCCGGTGCGGATAGGCGGGCCCCAGGTGCCGACCCCGCTCGAGATATAAATGGAAAACCCCCCGTCCCGGTGCAGCCCGTAATCGTAGCCGTCGTAGATCCAGTTGGTCATCAGGCCGAACGGGAAGAACTGGCCGCGGTGGGTGTGGCCCGAGAGCTGCAGCGAAACCCCCAGCTGCCGGGTGAGCGCAAAGGAGGTGTCCGGGCGCCAATAGGCTGCCGATCGGCCGTCCCGGCCGGCCGGCCGGCGGATGTCGGACGGGGTGTGAAACAGCAGGATCAACGGCCGGCGCCGGCCGCCGGCCGGCGCCGTGAGCTCAAGGCCGCGGATGGCCGATGCGTCCTCCACGCCGGGATAGGCGATGCCCATCAGCGCGATGCCGTCCAGTTCGATCACCTCGTTGTGAAGCACCCGGATCCCGGCCTGTTTCACCATTTCCAGGCAGCGGCGCTGGCCGGCATAGAGCTCGTGGTTGCCGGTCACGAAGAAGACCCCGCGGCGGGCCCGCAGACGGCTCAGGGCCGGTACGAAGGCGGGCATCCCGTCGATCATGCCGTCGAAGAGGTCCCCCGTGATCACGACCAGGTCCGGGGCGAGCGCATTCACCCTCTCCGCCAGCCGCTCCATGGCGCGCGGGGTGTGGAAATGGCCGAGGTGAACATCGGAGAGCTGCACGATGCTCCTGCCGCGCCAGCTCTCCGGGAGGTTCTCGAGCGAAAGCTCGACGCGCGTGATGCCCGGGTGAAAGGCGCACCAGAACCCATAGGCGGCCCACCCCAGACCCAATCCCAGGCAGGCCGCGCCGATGGCGCGGAAGCTGATCGCGGTCGACCCGAAGGCCCTGAGAAGCCCGTAAATCAACCAGGTCGCGCCGGCCGCGAGAGAGAGCTTGATGAAAAAGGCGAACCAGACGGCGGCGGCCTTGTAAAAACCGATGGTGAGAGGGGTCTCCTGCCAGCGCAGGAGGAAAAAGGCCGCGATGAAGCTGACGGCCAGCAGCAGGAAGACGATCAGAAGCCCCGCCCGTGCCGCCGGATGGGAAACGTCGAGCCAGCGCACGGCAAAGCGCTGGAGCATGACATGCCCGCCGAGGGTGAGCAGAAACACAACCGAAAGGAAGATCATGCGGGATCCTGACGCCGGAGGTCCGAAACGGGAGCGGTCGAGGGCTGCGGCGATGCCCTTTGACCGGCAGACACCGGATATGCTAAAGTAATCTTCCGTCCCGATTTTGCAAATTCGTGTGAACGATGAGCCGTCAGCCGCATCCCTATCCTCTGATCCCTGAAAACGGCCATGTCCGGCGCTGTCTCTCCTGCGGCACGACCGAGAACATGAAGCGCCGGCGCTACTGCTCCATCGAATGCCGCCAGAAGCTTCGCCACAACCTTAACATCCGCACCGGCCTGCTCCAGGCCCTGCAGACCCGCTACGCCACCTTCTACTTCACAGAGACCCACATCGCGATAGACATCCTTCAGTATAACTCCACCGAACTGCTGAGCTTCGTCTTCCCGCGCTCGAACGGCAAAAAACCGGTGGATGACTTCACGCGGATGTTCAACCTCCTGGGCAACGCCTGGTGGGAGGAGGTGCGCCGCACCAAGAAGCGCTATCTCGCCACCCGCCACATCCTGGCCAAGGCCTCCCCGATCGATGGGGACGTCAACTCCGTCAGGCCCCTGGAGGTGCGCGAGCCGGCCCGCATGGCGAGGTCCATGACCACCCTCAAGCTCCGCCAGAAGGATCTCTACTCATCCGACCTGCAGCAGATCATCAAGCGGGCGTTTCGCCGGCAGGCCAAACGCCACCACCCGGACCAGGGGGGCAACCCCGCCCTCTTCCGCAAGCTGCGCGACGCCTACGAGCAGCTGATCCGCTGGGCCGCAAATCCCACCTTCACCACCCGCCGGGGTTTCCCGGACAAGTGGTTCTACGAGGGGGGGCTCGACCGCTGGACCCAGCCCGCCCCCTTGCGCCGGCTCCACCCCCGTGACTAGCGGGGGAATACGGCGCCTTTGTCGGCGCTGGAGACGATGGCGGCATAGCGCGCCAGGTATCCCGATGCGATTTTTGGCCTGAATTCGGGCAGCCGCGCCAGGCGCTTCTTGATCTCCTGAACGGGGAGCTTGAGATCCAGCCGCTTCCCGGGAATGTCGATCGCGATCGGGTCCCCCTCCTTCAGAGCGGCGATCGGCCCGCGGGCGGCCGCCTCAGGGGAGATATGGCCGATGGCGGCTCCGCGGCTCGCGCCGGAGAAGCGCCCGTCGGTGATGAGCGCCACCTCTTTGTCCAACCCCATGCCGGCCAGGGCCGCCGTGGGCGAGAGCATCTCCTGCATCCCGGGCCCGCCGCGCGGCCCTTCGTAGCGGACGACCACCACATCCCCCTTGCGGATCCTGCCGCCGACGATGGCCCGGAAGGCCTCCTCCTCCGAGTCGAAGATCCGGGCCGGCCCGCTGTGCTTCAGCATCTCGGCCGATACCGCCGCCTGTTTGACGATCGCCCCCTGCGGGGCGAGGTTGCCTTTGAGAACGGCCAGCCCGCCGGTGGGGTGGACCGGCTGCTTCAGGGTACGAATGACGGCGGCATCCCGGGTGCCGGCCTTGAGCGCATCGAGCATCCGGCCCACCGGCCCACCGAAGACGGTCAAGGCCTTTTCGTGGATGAGCCCGCCCTTTCTCAATTCGGCCATCACGGCGGGGACGCCGCCGGCATGGAAGAAGTCGACCACGTGGTGGGGGCCGACCGGAGCGAGCGTCGTGAGATGCGGGGTCTTGTCCGTGAATTTTCCGAAATCCGCGAGGGTCACGTCCACCTCGGCGTAGTAGGCGATGGCCGGCAGGTGCAGCGCGCTGTTGGTCGAGCCGCCCAGGGCCATGTCGGTGGCGATGGCGTTATAAAAGGCCTCGCGGGTCAGGATATCCCGAGGGCGGATCTTGTTTTTGACGAGGGCGACCGCCGCCCGGCCGGTCTGTTTCGCGATCCACACCCGGTCGGCGTAGACCGCCGGCGCGCTGCCGCCGAGCGGCAGGGTCATCCCCAGAGCCTCGGAGAGGTTGCTCATGGTGTTGGCGGTGAACATGCCGGCGCAGGAGCCGGCGCCGGGGCAGGCGGCGCACTCGTATTTTTTCAGCTCGCCGGCGCTGATCTTGCCGCTCTTGTAGCGGCCGACGGCCTCGAAGACCTTGTCGAGTCCGGTGTCCTTGCCGTGGATCCGTCCCGGGAGCATGGGACCGCCCGGCAGGAAGATCGCGGGAATGTTCAGGCGCGCCGCCGCGATCAGCATGCCGGGGATGATCTTGTCGCAGGAGGCCATCAGCACCAGGCCGTCGAAAGGGTGGGCCATGGCCATGATCTCGAGCGAATCGGCGATGAGCTCCCGGCTGGGCAGCGAATACTTCATGCCGATGTGGTTCATGGCGATCCCGTCGCAGACTCCGATCGTGTTGAAGACCACCGGGGTGCCGCCGGCGGCGTAGATCCCGGCCTTCACCGCATCCACGAGCTTGTCGAGGTGGGTGTGGCCGGGGATGATC
>JALOOS010000109.1 GCA_025454275.1 Desulfobacterales bacterium
GGGTCTTGCCGCCGGAAAGGTGCTCGAGGTCTTCGCGCCCGGCCCCGTCATGACGAGCAAGGACGGCCAGCGTTTCCTCGCGATCGGAGAGAAACTCGGGGAGGCGGTCGTGTCGGAGGCCACCCCGACCGGCGCCCGGGCCCGCTTCGAGCGCTGGGAGGCGGTCCAGGCCGGCGGCACGGTGCGGATGAAGTAGCCCCCTCTCATCGGCCGCGCTCGAACGCCTCGATCAGCGCGAGGGCCTGCTCCACCGAGCGGATGTTCCGCGCCGACCCCCGCAGCGCGGCCCCGCCGCGCAGCCCCTTCGTGAACCACCCCAGCCGCTGGCGCATCAGGGCGCAGGCGGCCTCCGCCCCGAAACAGCTTACCGAGAGCTCCAGGTACAGGCTCGCCCCGCAGCATTCCGGCGATTTCGGTGAAGATCCGGGGATAGCCGATCGCCCGGCGGCCGACCATGACGGCGTCGCAGCCGGTTTCGGTGAGCATCCGGGCGGCGTCCCCGGCGCAGAAAATATCGCCGTTGCCGATGACCGGGATCGTGAGCGCCTGTTTCAGAGCGGCGATGACGGTCCAGTCCGCGCGGCCGCTGAACTTCTGGGCCGCCGTGCGCGGGTGGATCGTGACCGCGTCCACCCCGCACTCCTGCGCCAGTCTGCCGATGGCAAGGGCCTGTGCGCCGGAGCGCTCCCAGCCGGTGCGCAGCTTGACGGTGAGCGGAAGGCGCACCGCCTTGCGCACCGAGGTCAGCAGGGCCGCGGCGCGCGCCGGATCCCGCATCAGGGCCGCCCCGGCGCCGGTTTTCACCACCTTTTTCACACTGCAGCCGAAGTTGATGTCCAACAGGTCGGCGCCGGCGCTCTCGACCATGGCGGCGGCCGCCGCCATCCGCGCCGGGTCGGCGCCGAAGAGCTGCACCCCGAGCGGCTGCTCGGCCGGCAGGCTGCGCAGCAGCGCCCGGCTGTTGGCCGACCCGTGCACCAGCCCCTCGGCGCTCACCATTTCGGAGAAGACCAGGACGCAGCCGGCTTCGCGCGCCAGCAGGCGGAAGGGGAGGTTGGTGATCCCGGCCAGCGGGGCGAGCACGGCCCCGGGCGCGAGCGTGAGGGCGCCGATCCTCATCGCGGCGAGCGCCCCCTGCGCGGCCGGGGTGAAGCGCTGAGGGGGGAGCGGCCGGTTCTATGGATTGGCATAGCAGTAGAGGCACCCATGGCGGCAGGGGTGGAGGGAATAGGAGCCGATGTCGACCGAAACGCGGCATTCACAGCCGGCGCGGGTCCGCTGCCCGCGGTCCCTTGCGAGCGAGAGGCGCCCGCCGTGAAGCGCCATCAGGCGGTCGCTCGGGATGCAGGCCCCCGCGCTGATCGTGGATGTGCGCGGCAGGGTATCGCGGAGCTCCTTTTCGCAGCAGGTGAAGAGTCCGATACCGTGTGCGGCCAGCACACCTTCCATGCCGAGCAGGGTTTGGGTCTGCTCGGTGCGGCTCGGCTGAACGAGGGCCACACCCGGCCGCTGCGCCGCGCGGCGCATCACCTTGGGGTAGGGGTCCATGAAACTGGTCGTGCAGCGCCGGATGCCGCAGGCGGCCGCCGCCCCGGCGATGTGCGGCAGGTCGTCGAGATTGTCGCGGACCGGGCCCGCCCCTTCCCGGAACCGGCAGACGGGGTCGAACCGCCAGTTCACCGCCTGCGGGCCGTGGTCGGCACACAGGCGCCGGAGCTGGCCCAGCCGCTCGGCGAGGGGCGGGAGGTTCGGCTCGAGCGCCCGGCACTCGGAGTTGAGCGTGAACTGAAAGAAGAGGCGGTACCCCATCCGCTCCAACCGCCGGCCATAGCCGCCCCCAAGGAAGGGACCGAAGTTCTTCGACCAGAAGACGATCACCCGCACCGGCGGGACCGTGGCCGGGACTGGGCGGACGCGGCGGGTGTAGGGGTGGGCCACCTCGAACCGCCCCCGGGCGATCCCCGCCATGAACCAGGGCATGTAAAACGCCGGGATGTCGGTGCGGCGGGAGGCGGAGAGGACGATCTCGTGCACGGTGCGTGTTTTACTTCTTCTTGAGGCCGGCGAGCGGGATCACCTTGGCCCCGGAGGGCTCCCGGGCCGGCGGCGGGGGCTCGGGCGGGGTCTGGGGCAGCGGCGGCTCCTCGGGGAGCACCACCTTCTCCAGGCGCATGCGCTTGCCGTTCATGGTGAACTCGCCCCCGTCGATGTAGGCGTCCCGCAAAATCCAGGTGGCGACCTGGAGCGGCACCTGAAGCATGAGCAGTTTGACGTGGTACCAGTTGGGCTTGTGATCGGCGGTGATGGCCTCGATGCGCGCGAAGGTGAGGGGCTTGTCCTCGAAGTAGATCAAGACGATGTCGTTTTCAGCCGCCATCTCAGCTCCTCAGGCCGGGGGGATCTGCGGCATCCGGCCGATCGACAGGGCGTGGATCGGGATGAGGATGTCGGCGATCCGTTTGATTTTCTGGATCGAGTCGTAGGCCTCCATCAGGTTGATGTGAACCCCCGGTGCAACGGCCGGCCCGGCGGCCGGAAAGTTTTTTTCGTTGCAGCAGAACCCGGTGATGACCGCCCGCCCGGCGGGGGTGCGCACGGCGATCGACTGGCCGCCGACGGTGTGGCCGGGGGAGAAGATCACGTCGATGCCGTCGGTGATCGCGGCATCCCCTTCCACGGCGACGACGTTCAGCCCGTCCAGGATATCGGGGTAGTAGCGGTGGTCCACCGGGTGGGGGTTGTGCAGAAAGTCGAGCTCGGCCCGCTGGACATAGATCTCCGCATTGGGGCATTTGGCGTCGTTTTCGCAATGGTCGTTGTGCAGGTGGGTGTGGATGATCATGTCCACCCCCTCCGGCCGAAGACCCACGCCGGCCAGGGCCTCTTCGAATTCACACTGCCGGAAGCCGCAGGCCGCCTCGGCGCCGGGAGGAACGACGAACTGGTCCAGCCCCGTGTCCACCAGGATGGTGCGGTCGCCCCCCTTCAGGTAAAAGGCATAGATCGGCAGCAGGATCCGCTTGCCGTAATCGCGCAGGTAGGTCATGACCCCCTGGTCGGTCTCGTTGATCCCCACCGCCAGGGGATGGATGGTGTACTCGGTCATGGAAGACTCCTCGCTCCGCCGGCGCCCCCCATTGAAGGGCGCGGCCCGGTATCGTGCGGCAGGCCTTCAGTTTTTTGATTTTCTGCCGATAGTATACTACAATTGCATCATACGCAAAACGATAAAGATCATTTCGAGGTGACCGGCATGAGACGATGGGCGTGGGGTGTAGGGAGTCTGGTGATGGCGCTGGCCGTTATGGCCGCGGCAGGGCTGTTGCCGCTTTCGGCTGCGGCGGCCGGCCAATCCGCTGCCGCCGCGGACACGCCGCGCACCGCCGAGGAGTGGTTCCGCCGCGGGGCCCTGGTTTCCACCTACGGGAACTATCCCGGCGCGGTGCGTGCGTTTTCACGGGCGATCGCGCTCGATCCCAACCACAGCGGCGCCTGGTTCTCCCAGGGGGTGGCCTACGGCCAGATGGGGAGCTTCGACAAGGCCCTCGAGGGGATCAACCGGGCCATCTCCCTGGAGCCGAAGAACGGCCTCTTCCTCTACGGCCGGGGCCGGGTCCACCTGCTGGCCGGGGAGCGTGCGGCCGCGATCCAGGATTTCAAACGGGCGGCCGAACTGGGCGACGAGGACGCCCAGGACTTCCTCAAGAAAAACCCGCAGTAGGGCAGTCCGCCCCACCCCCCGCGGCCAAAGGGGGGTGGGGGCGGTATCAGGCCATGATCACCGCCTCCGTGTGGCGGCCGTCGATCTTGATCGTCAAGGGGGCCTGCAGCCTCACGTGACGCAGGTGGGCGGTCGCCGCCGCCGCCGGCTGCGCCGCCAGCCATTTCCAGTCGACAAATCCCCCACCGCTCTCCGATGCCGTCAGGTAGCTGATGTCCAGCGAGGTGATGTTGTGAAAGAAGTGTGATCCCTGGGAGGGGTCGGCCTGCAGGGTGGCGGCGGTCGTCTCCACCATGGCGCGCACGCCGGAGATGTCGCTCCACTTGACGGGGATCCCCAGCCAGCGGTCGGCGGAGCCCCAGCGGCCGGGGCCGATCAGCAGGTAGCGTCGGTTCTCGGCCGAGAGCCGCTTGTTCAATCGGCCCACTTCGGCGGCGATCTCGACGGTGCGCGCCGGGTCGAAGGCCTCCGGGTCGACGTAGATGATGTCGGCGATGTCGCCGACCAGACCGTTGCCGAGCGCCAGGGGGGAGTAGCAGAGCGCACGGGCGCGCTCTTCGGGTGTGATGCGGATATCGCGCTTCTGCCGTGCGACCGCCATCGGCCGGATCTGCAGGAGGTCGAAGACCGGCTTCGGCGCGGCGAAGGGGTTGACCGCGAACTCGATCTCCACGGCGCACCCCATGCCCCGCCGCCCCACCTCCAGGATGTCCGCCAGGATCTCCGCCAGCGGGAAGGCGCGATGCTTGAGAATCCCCGCGAAGGTCACCACCGGCACCCCTCCGTTCTGGAACCCGTCCCGGATCCGATGCTCCTGCGGGAAATAGGTGCTCGCCATCGCCTGCACGCAGGCCGCGTCGTGAAAGTCGTCCACGGCCAGCCGCGCCAGGGTCGGGTCCTCGCCGATGCTCAGGTCCTCGGGAAAATCGGCGAGCTTCAGGGCGTAGAAGTAGCGCTGGGCGTTCCTCAGGATGTCCTCCACGGTGGAGAACTGGGGCATGAACTGCGGGTACCGGGGCGAGAAGCGCAGGGAGGTCCCGCCTTCCACCACGGTTTTCCCCAACCCCAGGGCGATGTGGGCGATGCCCTCCTCCGGTTTCATGTGGGCGATCGGGTAGAAGTTGTAGGACTGCACGACCCCCGAGAGGGCGGGATAGAAGTAGTCCCCGCAGGCCTGGCCGGTCAGGTGCTGGATGACGACCGCCATCTTTTCCTCTTCGATGCGGTGGGAGGTGCTGCGGGCGAAGGCCTTCGGGCTTTCGAAATAGGTGGAGGCATAGACCAGCTTGACCGCGCTGACGAGCCGCTCGAGACGCACGCCCGGTTCCGGGTGGTTGTTGGGCAGCATCACCGTGCGGTAGATCCCGGCGAAGGGCTGAAACTGGGCGTCCTCGAGAAGGCTCGATGAGCGCACGGCGAGCGGGCAGTGGGTGTGATCGAGCAGGGCGGCCAGGCTCTGGGAGAGCCAGGCCGGAAACGGCGCGGCCATGAAGGCCGCCGCGATCTCCCGGTCGGAGGCCTCGCGGGTGGCGTACGCGCCGAGGCGGTTGTCGCCCACGAAGGCGTCGAAGCCTTCGGTGGAGATGGCGAGGGTCTTGGGGATGCGGATCTCCACGGCCGGATGGCGGGCCTGCAGCTCCGGCTGCTGGCGCAGCAGGGTGGAGATGAAGGCCAGTCCCCGGGCCTTGCCGCCGAGCGAGCCGCGGCCGACCTTGACGAAATCGGCCTCCGGGTCGTGCCGGCCGGAGGTCCACTCGGTGATGATGCCCTTCTGGCGCCGCCGCCGTCGCTCCGCGATGCAGCGCACCAGGTACTCCTTCAGCAACCCGGTGGTCGGAAAGTCGCTCGCCTTGAGCGGCTTGAGCTTGGAGGCGAGCATCACCTCCGAGCGGGCCATGAACCAGGTTGAAAAGTGGTTGCGCCGGGCGTGGTAGTCCACGGAGGCGTCCGGGATCTCGGGCAAAAGCTTTTCCATCGAGCGCAGATCGGAGGCGCGGGCGATCTCGCGGCCGTCCGGCAGGCGGAAGACGAACTCCCCGAAGCCGAGGTAGGCCCTGAAAAAGTCGTGGATCTCGGCGTTCAGGCCGGGCGAGTTCTTGTTGAGAAAGACCGCGGAGATGCTCCGGGTGCGCTCGCGGTTGGCCTCCTCCGAGCTCAGGTTCAGAAGGGGCAGGTCGGGGTTCTCGGCGCGCACGGTCTCCAGCAGCGAAAACCCGGCGGTGTCGTCCATGACGCCGTTGCGCGGGAAGCGCACGTCGGAGATCACGCCCAGCAGATAAGGCTGGTAGCGGCGGTAGAGCTCCATGGCCTCTTCGTAGGTTTCGGCCACCAGGATCTTGGGCCGGGCGCGCATGCGGAAGATGCGGTGCTCGTCGTTGACGGATTCCTCCATGGCCGCCTGGGTCTGGCTGACGATCTGCTTGTAGAGGATGGGCAGCAGCGCGGAGTAATGGAGCGGGGAGTCTTCGACCACGATGATCACCCGCACCTTGGCGCGTTCGGTGTCGTGCGCCACGTTCATGCAGTCTTCGAGGTTCTTGATCAGGGCGAGGAGCAGGTCGGAGTTTCCCTGCCAGACGTAGACCCGGTCGATGGCGCCGCGGTCGGCGGTCTCGTGGTCCAGGACCTGCTGGCCGGTCTTGTGCACCAGGAGGAAAATGGGCAGCTCCGGGAAGCTGTCCTTGATCGTGCGGCCGAGCGCGTAGGCGTCGGTATCGTCCACGAGCGGCATGGTGATGACGAGGTCGAACTTCTTGCGCCGCAGGGCGTCGAGCGCCTCGGCGGAGGTGGAGACCCAGGTCAGCATCGGGGGCCGCGAGAGATTCAGGCCGCGGTACTCGTGGATGATCCGTTCGGCGAGCCGGCCCTCCTCCTCCATGATGAAGGCTTCATACGGGCTGCTCACGAGCAGGATGTCGGTCACCTTGCGCGCCATGAGCTCGTG
>JALOOS010000110.1 GCA_025454275.1 Desulfobacterales bacterium
AGAAGAGCTGCGGCACCATCTGCCTGAGCTCGCCAAGGTGCGGGAGTTCGACACCGCCGTGAACGGCTGCCGCCTGGGGATCGAGGCCGAGGCGCGGCATGTGGAGACCATCGCCGGGGCGGCGCGGCAGGCCGGTCTTTTTCTCGAGGCCGTCACCGCTATCGACTTCATGGACGGGATGCAGGCGATCTACTTTTACAACTCCGTCGAGGCCCCCTCGCGGGTGCAGGTCCGCGTGAGGGTGGCGCCGGGCGATCCTCTGCCCACGATCAGCCGCGTTTACGACGCAGCGCTCTGGCATGAGCGGGAGGTCTTCGACCTCTTCGGGATCCGCTTCGAGGGCCACCCCGACCTGCGGCGCCTGCTGCTGCCGGAAGATGCCGACTTCGGAAGATGCCGACTTCCACCCCTTGGCCAAGCATTTCGGCAAGGTGCACGCCTACCGAAGCTCGCAGGAGATCTATGGCGACCCCGCTGCCTGAATCGGTCATCGAGCAGACCTACTACCTGAACATGGGGCCCCAGCACCCCAGCACCCATGGGGTGCTCCGGCTCTTCCTCAAGCTGGACGGCGAATACATCATAGAGGCCGACCCCGTCGTCGGCTACGGCCACCGCGGGCATGAAAAGATGGCCGAGAGCCATTTCTACGAGCAGTTCCTGCCCAACACCTCGCGCATGGATTACCTCTCGGGCCTGATCTACAACCACGGGTATGTGGCAGCCCTCGAAAAAATGGCCGGCATCGAGGTGCCGCCGCGGGCCGAGTACATCCGGGTCATCTGCGCCGAGTTGAACCGGGTCTGCAGCCATCTCCTCTGGTTCGGCACCTACCTCCTCGACCTGGGCGGCATCACGCCCTTTCTCTACGCCTTCGACGACCGCGAGCAGATCATGGACGCCCTCGACCGGATCACCGGCTCGCGCCTCACCTACTGCTACTGCCGGGTCGGGGGGGTGGCCCGGGATGTGGACGCCGAGTTCGTCCGCGCCATCCGGGCCTTCATCGAACGGCTGCGCAGCCGTTTCGAGGATTACCACACCCTGGTCACGAAGAACGTGATCTTCATCCACCGCACCCGTGGGGTGGGGGTCATCGACCGCGACACCGCTCTGCGCTTCGGGTGCTCCGGCCCGGTGCTGCGGGCGAGCGGCGTACCCTACGACATCCGCCGGGCGGAGCCCTATTCGGTCTACCCCCGGTTCGAATTCGACATCCCCACCGGCACCGCCGGGGATGTGCTGGCGCGCTACACGGTCCGCCTCCAGGAGATGGAACAGAGCCTGCGCATCGTCGAACAGGCCCTGGAGGGGCTTCCGGAGGGACCCTTCAAGGGGCGGGCGCCGCGCAAGGTGCACCCGCCGAAGGGCGACTGCTATTTCGCCGTGGAGTCGGCCCGCGGCGCCCTGGGGTATTACATCGTGAGCGACGGCACCTGCTATCCCTACCGGCTCAAAGTGCGGGTGCCCTCCTTCGGCAACCTGCAGGTGCTGACCGAGGTGCTGCCCGGGACGCTGGTGGCCGACACGGTCGCCATCCTGGGCAGCGTCGACATCGTGGTGCCGGAAGTGGACCGGTAAGGGGGCAAGGGAGATGTGGCAGACCGCCGTTGACATCCTGGGCCCGGACCTGGCGGCCATCGTCGCCGGCGCCATCGGGCTGGTGGCGCTGGTCCAGGTGAACACCCTCTTCCTCGTCTGGCTGGAGCGGAAAGTCTCGGCCCACATCCAGCTGCGCCTCGGGCCGATGGAGGTGGGGCCGCACGGCATTCTCCAGACCCTCGTCGACGGTGTCAAGCTCCTCGGCAAGGAGCTCATCACCCCGCGCCATGTCGACCGCAAGCTCTACGTGCTCGCGCCCGTCGTGGTGTTCACGGGGGTGCTGGCCTGCCTGGTCGTGGTCCCCTTCGACGAGGAGCTGCAGCTCAGGGATCTGAACGTCGGCGTCCTCCTCATCTTCGCCTTCTCGGCCTTCAACGTGCTGGCCATCCTGATGGGCGGCTGGTCGGCCAACAACAAGTATTCCCTGCTGGGGGCCATCCGTTCGGTGGCCCAGAACGTGGCCTACGAGATCCCGCTGCTGCTCGTGGTCCTGAACGTGCTGCTGTGGACCAACAGCATGCAGATGTCCACCATCGTGGCGGCCCAGTCCACCCTCTGGAACGTGTTCTGGATGCCGGTGGCGGCCGTCATCTACCTGATCTGCGCCACGGCCGAGACCAACCGGGCGCCCTTCGACATCCCCGAGGCCGAGTCCGAGCTGGTGGCCGGCTTTCACACCGAATACAGCGGCATGCGTTTTGCCATGTTCTTCCTCGCCGAGTACTCCAACATGTTCATCGTGACCGCCGTGGCCACCACACTCTTTTTCGGCGGCTGGAAGAGCCCCCCTCTCCTCGGGTTCCTGCCCGTGCCGGGGGTGGTCTGGTTTTTTCTCAAGGTCTATGCCTTGATTTTCGTGATCATCTGGGTGCGCTGGACCTTCCCGCGCCTGCGCTTCGATCAGCTGATGAATTTTTCCTGGAAGGTCATGATCCCGGTCTCCCTGATCCATCTCATCGTCTACGCCGGGATCATCAAGATCATCCGCTGACGCCGGAGCTTTCGACCGGACGGTTCAGCCGGCACGTGCCGCGCCCGCGGAAGCGGACGCAGGGGTTAGCGATGGGACTGGTTCGCGAGGTCATTCTCGGCAGCTGGAGCCTCATCACCGGAATGGGGGTCACGATCCGCCGCTACGGCCGGCGCGCGATCACCACCCAGTATCCGCGCAAACGGCTGGAGATGAGCCCCGGCTACCGGGGCCACATCGAACTGGTGCGCTTCGAGGAGCTCGGCAGCCACAATTGCGTCGCCTGCGGCACCTGCGTGCGCTTCTGCCCGACCCACGTGATCAAGGTCCAGGGCGAAAAACCGCGGGCCCGCGCCCCCAAACGGGCCACGCTCTACTTCATCGATTTTTCCCACTGCAGCCTCTGCGGGCTGTGCGTGGCCAACTGCCCCACCCGGACCCTGAAATTTTCAACCGAGTACGAAATGGCCCACGCCTGCCGCTGGGAAGGGGTGGTCGACCTCATGCAGCGGCTGGAGGAATCCGCATGACGCCGCTCCAGGAGCTCGTCGACCCGGGCCTGCTCGCGCAGGCGGCCTTTGCCGTGATCGTGGTCTTCACCTTCACCGGGGCCCTGATCGCGGTTCTGCCGCGCAACATCCTCTACAACGTGCTCGGGCTGATCCTGTGCCTGACCGGTATAGCGGGGCTCTTCCTCTACCTGGGCAGCCCCTTCATCGCCCTCATGGAGCTTCTCATCTATGTGGGGGCGATCTGCATCTCGATCGTCTTCGCCATCATGCTCTCACGCCCCCTGCACCTGAGCCTCCCCAAGCGCCACCTGCCCAAGGTGCTCGGGGCGGGCGCCGTCGCGCTCGCGGTCTTCGGGGTGCTCGCGATCATCATTTTCCGAACGCCCTGGCATGCGGCGTTCGTGCGCGGCAACGACTGGTCGATCACCTCGATCGGCGCCTACATGCTGACCCGCTACAGCCTGGTCTTCGAGGTGATGTCCGTCGTGCTGCTGGTGGCGATCCTGGGCGCCATCCTCATCACCAGCACCGGGGGCCGGAGGGCGCCATGAACAGTCTCGGAACCTACCTCTTCATCGCGGCGGCGCTCTTCGTCATCGGCGTCTTCGGACTGCTCCAGCGCCGCTCGCTGATCGGCATGCTGATCGCGATCGAGCTCATGCTGAACGGCGCCAGCCTGAACTTCATGGCCTTCAACCGCTTCCTGGGACCGGACCCGGTCATCGGCCAAGTCTACACCCTTTTCATCATGGGGTTCGCCGCGGCCGAAACCGCCATTGCCCTCAGCATCATCATCGCCCTCTTCCGCCGGATCCGCAGCATCAACATCGAGCAGGCGCGAGAGCTCAGGGGGTGACCGTGAACGCAGCCTGGATCCAGGACCCGAATCTCCTCGCCGCCGCCTTGAGCGCCGGTGCCCCCTTGGCCGCCTTTGCGCTCATCATGCTCCTCACCCGGCCGCATCCCCGGCTCTCCGCCGGCATCTCCATCACCGCCATCGCCGTCTCGCTCGCCGGCGCCCTTTTTCTGCTGGCCCGCAACGGGTCCATGACGGCCCCGATTCAGGTCACGGGCCGCTGGCTGGTGTCGGGGGAGATCCACATCCCCTTCGGTTTTCTCCTGGACCCGTTGAGCCTGTTGATGCTCGCCATCGTGGCGACGATCAGCTTCCTGGTCCAGGTCTACTCCCTCGGCTACATGGCCGGGGACCCCGGATTTTCGCGCTACTACGGCTGCCAGTCGCTTTTCGCCTGGGCCATGCTCACCTTGAGCATATCGCCCACCATGATCCAGCTCTACATCTTCTGGGAGCTGGTCGGGCTCGCCTCCTACCTGCTGATCGGGTTCTGGTACGAAAAATTCAGCGCCAGCGAGGCCGGCAAGAAGGCCTTCGTCATGACGCGCCTCGGCGACATCGCCTTCTTCCTGGGGCTGCTCATCGTGCTGCTGCAGTTCGGCAACCTGAACATTCTCGATATGAACGGACCTGAGGTCGCCGAGCGCCTCTCGCCGGGGCTCATCACGCTCTCCGCCGTGCTCATTTTCGGCGGGGTGGTCGGCAAGAGCGCGCAGTTCCCGCTGCTCACCTGGCTGCCCGACGCCATGGAGGGCCCCACCCCGGTGAGCGCGCTGCTGCACTCGGCCACCATGGTAGCGGCCGGGGTCTACATGTTCGCCCGCATCTTCCCTTTCTTCAGCCTCTCGCCCGAGGCCATGAGCCTCTTCCTGGCCATCGGCACCATCACCATGCTGCTCTCCTCCACCATGGCCATGGTCACCCGGGACATCAAACAGGTCTGGGCCTATTCGACCATCAGCCAGCTGGGCTTCATGGTGATGGGGCTTGCCGCCGGGGGATACGCCGCGGGGGTCTTTCACCTCACCACCCATGCCGGCTTCAAAGCCCTGCTCTTTCTCTGTTCGGGGGTATTCATCCACCACTACGAAACCAACGACATGTTCGTGATCGGGCGGCGTGGCGGCCGGGGGCTCCTCATTCCCATGATCTGCATGAGCCTTGCCGCGGCCGCGCTGAGCGGCCTGCCCCCGCTTTCCGGGTTTTTCAGCAAAGAGGCGATCATGGGGGTCCTGGCGGACCACCCCAACCCGATCTGGCTTGCGGCCGGTCTGCTGGGGGCTTTCCTGACCGCTTACTACACCTTCCGGTTGATCTTCATCATCCTGCGGCCGAACGCCCGCGAAGCGGCTCATGCGGACGGGCACAGCACCCACGCCGGCCATCACGGGGCCGGCCTCTACGGGTTGATGGCCGCGCCCTTGATCGTTCTTGCCGCGGTGACCCTGGGCCTGGGGTTTTTCGAAACGCCCCTGGCGGCCTTTTTGACGCGGGCGGCCACCCGCGCCGCCGGCCACCACGCCTGGCTTCTGTTTGTCGCCGTGGGGCTGGCCCTGGCCGGAACCGGCCTCGCGTGGCTGGAGTTCGGCCGCCGCGGGGCGGCCCAGGTGGGCTTCGTGGAGCGGGTACCGGCCCTGCGGGCGCTCTTCGCCCAACGCTGGTACCTGGATCACCTCTACCGGCTCCTCCTGGATCGCGTGATCTACGGGCTCTTCTCCAACCTCTTCACCCGCAACGACCGCCGGGTGATCGACGGCGCCATCGACGGCCTCTGCAAGGCCACGGTCGGCGGCGGACGCCTGCTCGCCTTCATGCAGTCGGGCATGCTGCAGTACAACTTGATGGTGATCTTCGGCGTCCTGGCGGTGGTGGGGCTGGGCTTCCTTTTCTTCGGGTGAGCGACCGATGGGCATGGAATACGCGACCTTCCCGTACCTGACGGCCATCCTGGCGAGCTGCATCCTCGGGCTGCTGGTCATTCTCTTCATTCCGGACGAGCGTCCGCTGTTGATCAAGCAGGTGAGCCTCGTCTTTTCCGGGATCGCCATGGTGCTCTCGGTCGCCCTCTTTTTCGCCTACGACCAGGGCCGCGGGGGGCTGCAGTTCGTCGAAAAGGTCCCCTGGGTGGAGGCGGTCGGCATCACCTATTTCAACGCGGTCGACGGCTTCAGCCTGCCCATGCTGGCCTTGACCGGGGTGGTCCTCTTCACCGGGGTCCTCACGATGTGGGAGCTCACCCACCGGGTCAAGGAGTTCTTCGCCTTCACCTTCCTGCTGGTCGCAGGGGTGTTCGGGGTTTTCATGGCGATGGACCTCTTCTTCCTTTTTGTCTGGTACGACGTCTCGCTCTTTCCGATGTACCCGCTCATCGCCATCTGGGGCAGCACCCGCAAGGAGTACGGGGCGTTGAAACTGACCCTCTACCTCCTGGCGGGCAGCGCCCTCATCCTGCCGGGCATCATCTACCTCTACGTGGTCTCGGGGCTGAACACCTTCGATCTGACGGCCCTCATGCGGCCCGGGATCTTCACCCCCTTCCAGCAGAAGTTCGCCTTCCTGCTCTTCTACCTCGGATTCGGGATCCTGGCCGGCGTCTGGCCCTTTCACACCTGGTCGCCCGTCGGCCACGTGGCCGCCCCCACGGCGGT
>JALOOS010000354.1 GCA_025454275.1 Desulfobacterales bacterium
ACCAAAAGCACATCCCGCACCTTGCGCGCCATGAGCTCATGGAAGATCTTGAACTTGGGGTCGAATTCTGCGGCAAAGCCGTCCGCCGGAAGGGTCATGCACCGTGTCCTTTTCCGAAAAACATGAACAAATTTGTAGAGTTTCCCGCAGCGCTTGTCAAATACCTCTACAGGCCTTCTCGCCTCTTCTTTTTTACTCGTTACTCATTACTCGTTACTCGTTGCTATAATTCCCGCCCTCATTACCATTTGCCCGCGGCCCCTGACTCTGCTATGAGGGGCCGAATCAGCGGGCGGGGGATCGGCCGCTCGCACGGAAAGGAGGGGTCAGAGACCCGCGGTGGACACCTCATCGGACAAAATCATGGACCTGACGGCGGCCGTTGCCCGCTTCGTGCCCGACGGCGCCCATCTGTCGATCGGCGGCTTCACCTGCAACCGGAACCCCATGGCGGCGGTCTACGAGATCATCCGCCGGCGTAAAAAAAACCTGCATCTCTACGCCCACTCGAACGGCCAGGGAGTGGATGAGCTCGTGGGGGCGGGCTGCGTGGCCCGGGTCGAGATCGCCTATGCCGGCACCGGCCGGTTTGCGCCGACCTGCATCCGCTTCCGCAGAGCCGTGGAAACAGGGGCCATCCAGGTCGAGGATTACTCCAACTACCAGATGACCCTGAGGTTCCTCGCCGGGGCGATGGGGGTCCCGTTTCTGCCGACCCGCTCCGGGCTGGGCACGGACCTCATCGAAAAATGGGGGTTTTCCGCCGAGCTGCGCCGTTCGGACCCGCGGCTGCCCGACGACAAGCTGCGGGTCATGGACAACCCGTTCGGCACCTGGGCCGAGACCGGGCGCGTCGTGCTGGTGCCGGCCATCCGGCCGGATGTGACCCTGCTGCATGTGCAGAAGGCCGGCCGCGACGGCACCGCCCGGATCGAAGGATTGACATTTGCCGACGTGGAGCAGGCCAAGGCGGCGCGCCACGTGATCCTCACCTGCGAGGAGCTGATCGACGGCGATGAGCTCAGATCCCAGCCCCATCTCAATCAGCTGCCGGGCATCATCGTGGATGCCGTCGTGCCTCTCCCCCACGGGGCCTACCCGACGGCCTGCTACCGCTATTACGACTACGACCCCGCTTTCCTGAACGACTACCGCACCGCCGCCACCGACGATCGGCGCTACGCGCGCTATCTCGAGGAGTGGGTGTACGGTACCGCCGACCACCGCGCGCAGCGCGCCCGCATCCCGCACGAGCGGCTCTCCGCCATCCAAGCCGACCCCCGCACGGGATATGCCAGGGGTCTGCGGCGCTGAAAAGAGGGAATATGCCGGACTACAATGCACGCGAGCTCATGGCCATTGCGGCCGCACGGAAAATCAACGACGGCGAGATCGTCTTCTGCGGCACGGGGATCTCGATGCTGGCCGCCATGGCGGCCAAGCACATCTGCGCCCCCAACAGCATCATCATCTTCGAGACCGGCGCCATCGACTCGCAGCTCGAGGAGATCCCCATGGCCGTGGGGGACTCGCGGGTGATGTACGGGGCCTCCTCCAACTCGGGGCTGGCGGATTCCTTCGCCCTGATGCAGAACCAGACCACCGGCCGCCACGTCGTGGGAATCCTGGGGGCGGCCCAGATCGACAAGTACGGCAACCTGAACTCCACCGTCGTCGGCGACTACGGCCGGCCGAAGGTGCGTTTTTCCGGCAGCGGCGGGGCCGCCGACGTCGCCTCGTTTGTCGACCGCACCATCATCTTCATGCAGCACGAGCGGCGCAAGTTCGTGGCGCAGGTGGACTATCTGACCAGCCCCGGGTGGCTGGACGGCCCGGGCGGGCGCGAGCGCGCCGGCCTGGCGGGCAACGGGCCCACGGCGGTCATCTCCAACCTCGCGGTCATGGGCTTCGACGCCGGGACCCGCGAGATGTTCCTGGAAGCCTGCTTCCCCGGCACCACTCCCCAGGAGGTGCTGGCCAACATGGAGTTTTCGGTGGATGTGTCGCGGGCGAGCTCCGGATCCTGCGCGAGGTCGTGGATCCCCAGCGGCTCATCCTGGGCGGCTGAGGCCGGTGCCGACGCCCCTGATTTTCATTCGATCTGCGCATCATCGACCTGACCCCGGAGGTCGCCGTCGAGAGCACGCTGCTGAAGGGCATCCACGCCGATCCGGCGGATCAGATCATTGCCGCAACCTCGCGCGTCGCCGGAATGCCGCTCGTCACATCGGACAGACGGCTCCGCGGAGTCCAGGGGGTTGAAACGATTTGGTAGCCTGCTTCCTCCAGAAAGGGTGGATACCGAATCCGGATCAATCGGCCGGTTTTCTCCTGAAAAGAGAATCCCCCGCCCCCGACCGAAATCGGGGGATGGGGGATTATAAGGGGATCCAATCAGAGACAGGGCGCTACTTCGAGACCGCGGCGAGCCCCTGCTCGAGGATGCTCAAGCCCTTTTCAAGCTGTTCGTCGGTGATCACGAAGGGGACCAGCACCCGCACGACGTTGCTGTGGGTGCCGCAGACGAGGATGATCAGCCCGCGCTCGAGGCAGAAGGCGGCGAGCTTCTTCGCCTCATCGGCGGCCGGGGCGCGGGTCCCGCCCTTGACCAAGGCCAGGCCCAGCATGGCGCCCAGGCCGCGGACCTCGCCGATGATCGGAAACCGCTTGCGCCACGCGTCAAAGCGCCCTTTCAGCTTCTCCCCCAGGGCCTTGGCCTTGCCGAGCATGTCCTCCGCTTCGAACACCTCGAGCACCGCCAGCGCGGCGGCCGAGGCCACGGGGTTGCCCCCGTAGGTGCCCCCCAGCCCCCAGGGGTGGACCGAATCCATGATCTCCTTGCGCCCCACGACGGCGGCAATCGGCATCCCGGCTCCTAAGCTTTTCGCCACCGTGATGAGATCGGGCGCCACCCCCCAGTGCTCGATCGCGAACATGGTGCCGGTGCGCCCCATCCCGCTCTGGATCTCGTCGGCCACGAAGAGGATCCCGTGATCCCGGCAGATCGCAGAGAGCGCCTGGAAGTAGCCTTCCGGCGGCGTGATGAACCCGCCCTCGCCCTGGATCGGTTCGGCCACGATGCAGGCCACCGCCTCGGGATTCACGTGCTGGAGGAAGAAATCCTTGAGCTTCTCAGGGCCCGCCACATCCCCGAAAGGCATGCGGTAAACCTCGGGCGCAAAGGGCCCGAAGCCGAACTTGTAAGGCTTCACCTTGCTCGTCATGGTCATGGTGAGCAGGGTGCGGCCGTGGTAGGCGTTCTCGAAGACGATGACCCCCGGCCGCTTCGTGAAGTAGCGCGCGATCTTGACCGCGTTCTCCACGGCCTCGGCCCCGCTGTTCACGAAGATGGCCTTTTTGGGAAAGCCGCCGGGGGTCACCCGGCAGAGCTTCTCGGCCAGGCGGATCGCCACCTCATAGGGGCTCACCATGAAGCAGGTGTGGTGGAACTTCTCGGCCTGCTCCTTGATGGCCGCCACCACCCTGGGGTGGCAGTGGCCGATGTTCATGACGCCGATCCCGCCCCCGAAGTCGATGTACTCCCTGCCCTCGACGTCGCGCACGATCGCGCCCCGGGCGGAGGCCACATGCAGCGGGGTGACGCTCGCCACGCCTGAAGAGATCACCTCGGCCCTCAACTGCTGCAGTTCCTGGTTTGTCGTTTGCGTGCTCATCTTTGAAGCTCCTTCGTATAATTTGCACTTGCCTTTGTTCTCAAGCGCGCCTCGATCT
>JALOOS010000355.1 GCA_025454275.1 Desulfobacterales bacterium
TACCGGGCATGTCCCGGCGGGGAGTGCGTCGCCCCGGGGGTCGGCCATCTCGAGTTCTATAAAACCGTGGAGATGATGGGGTTCCCGGGCGAACCGCGGCTGGAGATCTACCACACGCTCTGCGGCGTTCAGGGCCAGGGCACCTGCGAGATCAAGGCCTTTCCCCTCGAGCAACTGCTCGACATGCCGGTGCGCATCGGCAAACTGAAGCATGTGGTCTTCGGCGACAAGGTGGACGTGCTCGAGTTCGATACCATCTTCAACCTCTTCGAGTTCATCGAAGGGATTGTCTGGCAGTTGAGCTTTCACCGCAACCCTCACGCGTGCGCTTTGAGGAGATGACCCATGTTTAAAAAGCTGCTCTTCGCCACGACGGCCTCCCCGGTCTGCGACAATGCCGCCAAGGTGGCATTCGACCTCGAGATGAAGTGGGAGGCGAAGCTGATCGTCTTCCACGTACTGGGCGTACCCGGTCGGGGGTTCAACCTGCAGGTCACCGATGTCCGCACCGGGGAGCGGGAGGAGGTGAGCCAGGATTACATCGACTGGGTCAAGGAGGAGATGCGCACCACCTACGGGACGCTGCTCGAGGAGAGCAACGCCGAGATCGTGACGGCCGTCGGCGACCCCGCGCGGGAAGTGCTGCGCATCGCCCGCAAGGAGGATGTGGACATGATCCTCATGGGGGCCCACACGCGCGAGGAGGATATCGGCGCCACCCGCCACCGGGCGGTCGCCGGCAGCACGATGCGCAAGGTCGCCAAGGCCGCCCGCTGCCCGGTCGTCATCGTCAACCGCCCCTGCACCACCTGCTGGCGGCTTTTTTCCAACATCGTGATCGGCACCGATTTCTCCAAAGCCTCGACCTCGGCCTTCCTCTGGGCCTTCAAGCTGGCGCGCGAGGTCGGTGCGAAGCTCCACATCTTCCATGCCGTCGACATCGCCGCCGAGGGGTTCACCCAGCCCTCCGGGCAGAACGCCATCGAGCAGCGGATCAAGGAGTCCCGCCGGCGGATCGAGCAGACCTACCTGCCCAAGCTGAAAGACTTCGACAAGTTCAGCGTCGAGGTGTGGGAGGGGATCCCCTACGTGGAGATCCTGAAGTTCGCCCGGGACCGCCAGGCCGACCTCATCGTCATGGCCCACCACGCCCGCGAGATCGACCCCGAGGAGGCCGAGCTCGGCAGCACGGTCGAGCAGGTGGTCCTGCGGGCGGCCTGCCCGGTGGCGAGCGTCAACCATCCCGACAAGGTGGCCGACCTCGTGTAGGCGCCTGTCCCCGGTGTGCGGGAGGACGGGGGTCGGAGGAGTCCATGGCGAAAACCATCGTGTTCGTCGACGACGACCTCGACATGCGGATCTTCCTCTCCACCGTACTGAAAACGAGCGGATACGCACCCGTCCCGGCCCGCAACGCCGTCGAGGGCATGCAAAAAGTCCGCGAGAGCTCCCCCGATCTTGTCATCATGGATGTGATGATGCCGAAGGCGGGAGGGGTCACGATGTTCCGCGAACTCAAAAGCGACGAGCGCCTCAAGCACATCCCGGTGATCATGCTGACCGGGGTCAGCGAAAAGGCCTTCGCCCACCACGTCCGAATGGTAAACCTGCGGATCGATGAACATCTGCCGCCGCCCGACGCCTATCTCGAAAAACCCTTGAACCCCGAAGTGCTCTTAGCTGCAATTCAACGGCTGTTACCCAAAACGGAATGATGGCATGGGGGAAACCCTTCTCCTGGCTGACGACGAGGAAGGCATTCGCCGGGTGCTGGGCATCGCGCTCGCCGACCTCGGCTTCCGCGTGCTGACGGCCGCAGACGGCGCCGAGGCCCTGGAAACCTTCCGCCGCGAAAAACCCGCCATCGTGCTGACCGACATCAAGATGCCGGGTCTGAACGGGATCGAGCTGCTCGGCCGGATCAAGGCCGAGCGGCCCGACACCGAGGTCATCATGATCACCGGTCACGGCGACCTCGAGCTCGCCATCGAAAGCCTCAAGCTCGACCTACACCGAAAATCTCGAAAAACTCGTGCGCAAACAGGCGGCCCGGCTGGTGGAGGCCGAACGGCTGGCGGTGATCGGCCAGACCGTGGAGGGGCTCTCCACGGCGTTTCGCGACATGGCGGGTGATCTCGAAGGCAGTGTGCGCTACTTCAACGACATGCCCTGCTTCGTCTCCGTGCACGACCGCCACCTCACGATCCTCGCCGCCAACCCGCTCCACCGCGACCGGCTGGGCGAGATGGTCGGCCGGCGCAGCTGGGAAATCTACGAGAGCCGGCGCGACCGGCCCTACACCTGCCCGGTGGCGCGGACGATCGAGACCGGCTTGGGCCAGCGCAGCCCGGAGGTGATCCGCTACCGCGACGGCAGCCAGTCGGCCGTGATGGTCCATACGGCTCCGATCCGCGACAGCCGGGGCGAGCTCGAGCTGGTGCTCGAATTCGCCATGGACATGTCCGAGGTCGAGCGCCTGCGCGAGGAGCTGCAGGCGACCCAGGATCGGCTGATGTCGCTCGGCCTGATGGTGAGCTCGGTCTCCCACGGCGTCAAAGGCCTTTTGACCGGGATGGATGCCGGGATCTACCTGGCGGAATCGGGCCTGGCCCAGGGCGATGGCGAGCGCGTCCGGGAGGGGGTCGCGACGGTGCGGCAGATGGTGGAGCGGATCCGCGGCGTGGTGCTCGATGTCCTCTATTTCGCCAAGGAGCGGCCCCTGGAGCGGAAAGCGGTCGCAGTGCGGGACTTCACCGACGGGTTGCTGGCCGCCGCCGGCCCCAAGATCGCCAAGCGCGGCATCGGTTTCCAGACCGAGATTGCTCCGAACCTGGGGGCGTTCGAGATCGACGAGGCGGTCGCCGCGCCGGCTATCCTCAATCTGATCGAGAATGCGGTCGATGCGTGTGCCGAGAGCCCCGGCCGGCCCGGGCACCGGATCACCTTCCGGGCGGACGGCACCCCCCACGAGGTCCTCTTCGAAGTCGAGGACGACGGCGTCGGCATGAGCCCGGAGGTTCAGGGCAGGATCTTCGACCTGTTTTTCTCATCCAAGGGCCGGGCCGGCACCGGTCTCGGGCTGTTCATCACCCGCCAGGTGATCGCCCAGCACGGCGGAAAGATCTCGGTCGCTGAGCCGCCGCACGGTTGCAATCCCCCCGCCTTTTCTATATCCTGCCCTTGATCCCGGTGCGGCGGCCGCCGCCGTGCGTCCGCCGCAGCGGGTCGGATCTTACCCCTGCGGATGCCGTCCCGATGCGATTGGTCCACCATATCCGAAAGAGCCTGGCCGCGAAGCTCACCCTGAGCGCGGGCGTTATCCTGCTGATCACGATCTCCACCTGGTCCTATTTCAGCATCGCCT
>JALOOS010000111.1 GCA_025454275.1 Desulfobacterales bacterium
CCGGCGCCTGAGCGGCGGTGAGATGTCGCCGGTCGTCTACCCGGTCCTGACGGTGGTGCCGGAGGCGGTCCGCCGGCTGCCGCCCCCGCAGCGGGCCCGAGAGCTGAGCGCGCTGGCCCGCCGGGCGCTGGCGCGCTCGGCCGAACGCCTGGGCGTCCCCTTGGGGCCGCTCGATACGGACGATCGCGGCGCCCCCCTCCCCTTCGCCGGCTGGTTCTGGTCGCTCTCTCACAAGCCGTATTTCGCCGGGGCGGTCCTCGCCCCGGCCCCCGTCGGGCTGGACATCGAAGCGATCCGGCCCGCCTCCCCCGGCCTCCGCCGTCGGACCGCCGCTGAAAACGAATGGGCGCTTTTGCCCGACGGAGACCCGGAGGCGACCTTCTTCCGGTTCTGGACCGCCAAAGAGGCGGTGCTGAAAGCCGAGGGCGAGGGGTTCAGGGGCTGGTCGCGCTGCCGCATCCGCCGCGTCGTCGACCCGGCCCGCCTGGAGGTGGACTACCGCGGCACGCTCTGGCCCGTCGCACACTTCTTCTTCCGCGATCATATCGCCGCCATCGCCGGCAGGGGCTTCCAGGTGCAGTGGATCGTGGAGGGTTGCTGAGGCGTGCGGTCCTGTTCCCGTACACGTTCACGTACCCGCCCACGAAGCAGCATGCCTAAAAAGCCGTGTACGGGTACGTGAACGTGTACGAGGAGGGTTTCGCGAGCAGACAGGTCTACCGCTTCGCTGTGAACGTGAACCATTTCTCCGATCTTGGCTGCCGACCGCAAGTGTCTTTTCACCGCGCCCGCATTTGACAGGGTGCCCCGTTTCCAGTAAGTTTTTCAGCAGATCCACCACAGGAGCGGGGAGACGGCATGATCATCGGGCTGGATGTCGGCGGTACCCACACGGATGTCGTCCTGCTGGACCAGAAGGGGATCCAGCGCGAGATCAAGGTCCCGACACTCTGCTCCGACCTCTTCAGCTCCGTCCTCCAAGGGATCGACGCGGTCACGGCGGACGTTCCCGCCGCCGCCATCAAGCGCATCGTCCTGAGCACGACCCTCACCACCAACGCCGTCATCCAGGGCCGGATCCCGCCGGTCGGCATGGTGGTCTGCGCCGGTCCGGGCATCGACCCCGGCCTGTTCCGCACCAACCGGCACTACGTGCAGGTGCGCGGGGCCATGGATCACCGCGGCCGGGAGATCGATGCGGTGGACCCGCGCGAGATCCGGGCGGTGGCGGAGGAGTTCCGCAAAGAGGGCATCCGCCACATCGGCGTCGTCGGTAAATTCTCCATCCGCAACCCCCGCCATGAAATCCAGATCGGAGAGCTCCTCCAGGCGGACTTCGAAAAGGTGTTTCTCGGCCACCGCATCTCCGGCAGCCTGAACTTCGCCCGCCGCATCGCCACCACCTATCTGAATGCCGCGGTCTACCCGCTCCACAAGGAGTTCTTCGAGGCGGTCACCCGCGCCCTGGGGGCCAAGGGCCTGGTCCTGCCGCTGCGGCTGCTCAAGGCGGACGGGGGCAACATGCGGCTCGAGTCCTCCCTGGAGTTCCCCGCCCAGACCATTCTCTCCGGCCCGGCCGCCAGCGTGATGGGTGCGGTGGCCATGGCCGCCGGCCGCGAAGACGCCCTGGTGATGGACATCGGCGGCACCACCACCGACATCGCGGTCCTGATCGGAGCCGCCCCGGTGCTCGACCCCCTGGGCATCACCGTCGGGGCGCACCGGACGCTGATCCGTTCGCTCGACACGCTCTCCATCGGGGTGGGCGGTGACAGCGCGGTGCGGGTCGAAAAAGGCTGTTTGACGGTCGGTCCCGACCGCAACGGCCCGGCCATCGTCTACGGCGGCCGCACCCCCACGCCCACCGACGCCTTGGCGGTGCTGGGTGAGATCGCATCCGAGCGCCGAGGGCAGGCCGCGGCCGGTTTTGAGCCCCTCGCCGCCGCCCTCGGGGTAAGCGTCACGGCCGTGGCCGGGAGGGTCATGGAAACCGCCTGCCGGGCTATGATCGAGGCCGCCGCGGGGCTGGTCGCGCATATCAACAGCAAACCGGTCTACACCGTGCACGAGCTTCTGGAAGGCTACACCGTCCAGCCCCGCAGCCTGCTCGTTTTAGGGGGGCCCGCACCCTATTTCGCCCGCCACCTCGAAGCTGAGGGGGCCTATCCGGTGCGGGTGGTGCCGCGCTGGCAGGTGGCCAACGCCATCGGCGCCGCACTGGCCCGCACGACCTGCGAGGTGACCTTCTTCGCCGACACCCAGCAGGGGAAGGCAGATGCGCCCGGGGAGCATTTCAGCCAAGCGATCCCCGGCGACTACCGCCTGGAGGAGGCCGAAGCCCAGGCGCTCGAACTGCTGCGCCAAAAAGCCCTGGAACGGGGCGCCAACCCCGACTTTCTGGAGATGGAGGTCGTCGAGCGCCAGGTATTCAACATGGTGCGGGGGTTCAACACCACGGGCCGGAACATGCGGGTCCGGGCGCAGGTCAAGCCCGGGCTGATTCATGGCTACGACGACCTGCTCGCCGCCCTCGCGGCCGATGCCGCCCATGGCGTTTAGGGCATGCGGGGGAAGGCAGGGGGGAGAGGCTGAATGCTGCGCGCAAAACACCGGGTCGGCCTAGTCTTCTTTCCCGCCTACGACTGGGCCATCAGCCCCACCCATCCGGAGCGTGAGGAGCGGCTGCTCTACACCCAGGACCAGATCCTGGAGGAGGGTCTCTTCGACATCGAGGGGATCGTCGAGCTCAAGCCGGACCTGGCGGTGCTGGCGGATGTCCAGCGGGTCCACTTCTGCGTGCCGGACGTCTGGAGCGTCGCCACCGAGTCGCACTTCATCAGCGCCGGCGGGGCCCGCACCATCGGCCGGGCCGTGATGGACCGCGTGATCGATAAGGGCTTCGCCCTGGTGCGCCCGCCCGGCCATCACGCCATGCGGGTGGTGCACGGCTCGCGCGGGTTCTGCAACATCAACATCGAGGCCGTCATGATCGAGCATCTGCGCCGCGCCTACGGGGTCCGGCGCGTGGCGGTGGTCGACACCGACTGTCACCACGGCGACGGCACCCAGGATATCTATTGGCATGACCCGGATACCCTCTTCATCTCCCTGCACCAGGACGGCCGCACGCTCTACCCGGGCTCCGGGTTCCCGAGCGAGCTCGGGGGGCCGAACGCCTTCGGGCGCACCCTCAACATCCCTCTGCCCCCGCACACCGGGGAGGAGGGGTTCCTGCACATCATCCGCCATGTGGTCAAGCCGATCCTCGAGGAGTTCCGGCCCGAGCTCGTCATCAACTCGGCCGGCCAGGACAATCATTACTCCGACCCGATCACCCACATGAACTTTTCCGCCCAGGGCTATGCCGAGCTGACCTCGCTCCTGAATGCCGACATCGCCGTGCTGGAGGGCGGCTACTCGATCGAAAGCGCCCTGCCCTACGTCAACCTCGGCATCGTTCTCGCCATGGCCGGCCTGGATTTCAGCCATGTCCGCGAGCCGGACTACGGCCCGGAGCGGGTGCGGCAGGAGCCCGGGGTGACCGATGCAGTGAAAGGGGTGGGGGAGTTGATCCTGACGGTGTGGCGCGACCGGCAGCGCCTGCGAGAGCGCCTGCTGGCCGAGAGGAACCCCTACCGGCGCTCGCGCCGCATCTACTACGATACGGACGGGATCAGCGAGTCCCAGGAGGAGGTGGTGCGGCCGTGCGAGGAGTGCGGCGGTGCCCTCAAAATCGAATCGAACTCGGACCGGGGGGCGCATATCCTTGCGATCCACATTCCGGTTAGAGCCTGCCGGGAGTGCCGGGAAGAGGGCCGCCGCTGGTTTCATGACGCCAACGCCAAACGCTTCGACCAGGTCATGCTCCAGGACCGCCCGGAAGACACCTATCTCGTCAAGAAAAAGGGCTGAATCGACCGCATGAGCAACCTCGGCCACAACCTCTTTCGGACTATTTTTGAGATCGCACCTTTCGGGATCGTCATCGCCGACGGCGAGGGCCGCCCCCTCAAGGCCAACCCTGCATTCATGGCCATGTTCGGCACCTCCGCCGAGGAGCTCGCCCGGGGAAAGAGCGGCGGCACGACACCGAGCGAGCCGCTCCAGAGGTTGATGAGCCAGTGCCGGGCCCGGATCACCGCCACGGCCGCCGAGACCGCTGCCCAGCGCGTAACCCTCCAGCGCACGGACGGCAGCGCTTTCTTCGGCCATGTCATAACGGCCGCCATCGACATCGACGGCCACCCGGGAGTGATCGGCTTCATCCAGGATGTCACCGGCCAGGTCCTGATGGAGAAAGAACGCGAGCAGATTTCGGCCCAGGCGCAGCAGGCGCAGAAGATGGAGGCGATCGGCACCCTCGCCGGAGGCATCGCTCACGATTTCAACAACCTGCTGATGGGCATCCAGGGCAACATCTCCCTCATCATGCTCAACAAGGAGACCGGCCACCGCGATGTGCCGCACCTGAAAAACATCGAGAAGGCGGTCGTACGGGGCTCCGAGCTGACGCGCCAGATTCTGGGATTCGCCCGTGGCGGCAAATACGAGGTGCGCGCGACCGACTGCAACCACCTGCTCGAACGGGTGGTCGCCCTTTTCAGCCGCACGCGCAAGGAGCTGACGATCCGCAAGAACTTCCAGGAACCTCTGTGGAGCGTCGACGCCGACCAGGGCCAACTGGAGCAGGTCCTGCTCAACCTGTTCGTCAATGCCTGGGAGGCCATGCCCGGAGGCGGGGAGATCCAGCTCGAAACCGCCAATTTATCGGTGGAGGAGAACACGCCCGGCCGGCCGCCGGATGCCGCCCTCGGCCGTTATGTGTGCCTCACGGTCACGGACACCGGGATCGGCATGGACGCCCAGACCCAGGCGCGGATCTTTGAACCCTTTTTTACGACCAAAAAAACCGGAAGCGCCACCGGCCTCGGACTCTCTTCGGTCTTCGGAATCGTTCAGAACCACCACGGTTTTGTAACGGTGAGAAGCGGCAAGGGACGCGGGACCACCTTTCGGGTCTTCCTGCCGGCCGCCGCCCCGGCACCCGCCCGGGCGGCGGCGGCACCCGCTGCCCCGAACGGCCGCGAGCGGCCGGCAACCCTTCTTCTGGTGGAGGACGAGGAGATGGTCGCCGCCATTGCCGACCAGATGCTGACCCGTCTCGGGCACAAGGTCTTCCTGGCCGGGAGCGGAGCGGAGGCTGTAGCGATCTACAAGGAGCAGCGCGACAAGATCGACCTGGTCATCCTGGACATGATCATGCCGGGGATGAGCGGGGCGGAGGCGTTCGAGCAGCTGAAAACCATCGATCCGCAAGTCAAGGTGCTGCTCTCCAGCGGCTACAGCCTCAACGGGCAGGCCGCGGCGATACTGAACCGCGGCTGCCGCGGGTTCATCCAGAAACCGTTCACCATCGATCAGCTCTCACAGAAGATCCGTGAGATCCTCTTCGCACCCGAGTCCGCGCCGGTGTGACCCGGCCGGCGCGATCAAGTCCCCATCTCCCAGGAGGCGAGGTACTTTTTCTGTTCGGCCGTGAGGGTGTCGATGGCGACCCCCATGGCGGCCAGCTTCTCGCGGGCGATCTGCCGGTCGATCGCCTCGGGAACGGGGTAGACCTCCTTGGCGAGCGGCGTCCTGAGCCGGACCATGTGTTCGATGGAAAGCGCCTGGTTGGCGAAGCTCATGTCCATGACGCTCGAGGGGTGGCCTTCGGCGGCGGCCAGGTTGATCAGCCGCCCTTCGCCGAGCACGTTGATGCGGCGCCCGTTTTTCAGCACGAACTCCTCCACGAAGGGCCGGATGGTGCGCCGCGACCGCGCGAGACCCGCCAGCCCGGCCAGGTCCAGCTCCACGTTGAAGTGGCCCGAATTGGCGACGATGGCGCCGTCCTTCATGATCCGGAAATGCTCCTTGCGGACCACGTTGATGTTGCCCGTCACGGTGCAGAAGAAATCGCCGATCTTGGCCGCCTCCCCGATCGGCAGGACGCTGAAGCCGTCCATCACGGCCTCGAGCGCCGGCAGCGGATCGATCTCGGTCACGACCACGTTCGCCCCCATGCCGCGCGCACGCATGGCGATCCCCCGGCCGCACCAGCCGTAGCCGCAGACCACGAAGACGGTCCCGGCGATCAGGCGGTTGGTGGCCCGGATGAAGCCGTCGACCGTGCTCTGGCCCGTGCCGTAGCGGTTGTCGAAGAAGTGCTTCGTGCGGGCGTCGTTCACGGCGATGATG
>JALOOS010000356.1 GCA_025454275.1 Desulfobacterales bacterium
GCGAACTGCAGGTCGGCCGCCGAAAAGAGGCCGGTGGCGTCCAGCTCACTCATAGTCGGGTATCAGCGCCTTTCCCAGGCGGTCGATGCGGCGGTGTTCCGGCCGGAAGGCGAAGATCCCGCTCGCCGGCCCGCGGGCACGGCTGACCCCCCGCAGGAAGATGTAGATGGCGCCTCCGAAGTGCCGCTCATAGTCATAGGCGGGCACCCGCTGCCGCAGCAACTGGTGCAGCGCCAGGCTGTAGAGCTGGATCTGGAGGTCGTAGCGATGGGCCCGCATCGCACGGCCCAAGCCCTCGCCGGTGTAATCCTCGATTCCCGCTCCGAGACGGTTGGATTTCCAATCCACCAGGTAGAAGCGGCCGTTATGTTCGCAGACAAGGTCGATGAACCCGCGCAGGAAACCGTGGGTCGGGGCGAAGACGAGCGCGGGCGGCTCATCGGCCGGGTCTTCATTTCCGGACGGCGGACCCATCGGGGCGAGCACCTTCTCGATGAGTGCGGGCGAGACCCGGTTGAGAGGAAAGTAAAACTCCATCTCTGCCACGCACCGCCCGGGCGGGATTTCGCACAGGCGCGGCGGGTGCTCCCCGGGCAGCAACGGCACCGCGGCAAGCTCTGCGATCAGGGCGCCGACCGGATCGGACCAGGCGGGGTCGAAACCGAACCGGGCCAGCATTCGCCCTACGACCTCTCCGGCCGGAGGGGCCTTGAAGTCGATCGTCTCCAGAAGCGCATGGAAAAAAAGGCCGGAGCGGGCACCGGCGGGAAACGCATGCAGCCCGCCCCCCCCTTCCTCGGGGGTCCCGGCAGCTCCGATTTCCTCCGAATGCGGGTCCTCACGGTCGGCCGCTCCGGGCCCGCGGGCCGCCAGGGCGGAGTAGCTCGTCACGCCCCAGCTCCCATCGAGCTGCCCGCCGAATTCACGAACGGACGGAGCCGCGGCGGCCGGCCGGAGCTCCGGGAAGGGGGCGGCGGGCGGCTCCGGCAGGTGGCAAACCCGGATCGTTCCGCCGGATGCGGCTGCGAGGGATTCCAGCCTTGTACGCCACTCCGCATCGCCGGTCTGCTTGAACTCCGCCTTCAAATATCCGTGCCAGTCGGCGGCCCCCTCCTCCGCCGCGGCGGCCTCCCCGGCGCGCAGGAGGTAGGCCAGGGCGGATGTGTCCGCCGTGTTGATCCGCCCCCACACCAGAATGCAGCGTTCCCGAGCCCGGGTCAGGGCGACGTAGAGCATCCTCAGGTTTTCGGCCAGGGCCTCGTTGCGTGCGAGGCGCCGGTTGGGGGTGTCGCGCACTCCGCTCACATCGACGGTCAGGCGGAAGTCCGAGTCCGGGTCGTGGAAGAAAAAGTCCCGCTCCTCCACCTCGGCGGCGGACCAGCTGAAGGGGCAGTAGACCACGGGGTATTCCAGCCCCTTGCTGCGATGGATGGTGACGATTTTGACCGCCCGTTCGTCGCTCTCGAGCCGCAGCTGGTTCTCCTCGGAGCGATCGGCCCCGGGCCGGAGCTGGGCGGTGAGCCATTTGAGAATCCCGGAGACCCCCAGGTGGTTCATCTCCGCCGCACGATGGATCAGCTCCCCTAAATGCAGCAGGTTGGTCAGGCGCCGCTCGCCGTCCGGGAGGGCGATCAGGCGCTCGCGCACCGCCTCACCGGCGAGAAGCCGGCGGAACATCGGCATGAACCCTCTCTCGTTCCAGAGGTTCAGGTGGCTCCAGTTCCGCCGCGTGCGCTCCTCCCATGGGCCGGGCAGATTCTCCCCGGCGGCGATCTCCGCGGCGTTCTCACCCAGGAGGTGGGTAGCCAGGGCGGATTTGAGCCGGCCCGGGTGGTGGGGTTCGGCCACGGCCTGCAATACGGCCAGCAGCTCCGGCGCCTCGGGCGCGTCGAAGACGCTGGCGGTGCTGTAAAGCACCGACGGGATCCCGGCTCCGGCGAAGTGCGCGCACGGCGATCTCCCCGGTGCGGCCTGCGAGCTCCCCGCGGCCGACCTTTTCCCGGATGTCGGCCGTCACCGCCCGGGCGATCAGCTGCCGCGCCTGCGGTTTGGTCAGGGCCTTGCCGTCCGGCCGGTGCCGAAGCGCCTCCAGATACCAGACCTCCAGCGCGGGGGTCGGCCGGGAGGGCGGCGGCTGGGCCGACCGCCCCGGGATGAAGCCGATGTCGCGGAAGAGAAACGGGTGGGAGACGTTCGAAAACAGGGTGTTGACCGCGCCGACCAGGCCGGGTGCCGAACGCCAGTTCGTGGTCAACGTGAAACGGGCCTGTGCGCTGCGGGCTGCCCGCAGATAGGAGAAGATGTCGGCCCCGCGGAACCCGTAGATCGCCTGCTTGGGATCTCCGATCATGAAGAGCATCCGCCCCGGGGCATCGAAGAGGCGGGAAAAAACGCGGTACTGGAGCTCGTCGGTGTCCTGGAACTCGTCGACCAGGGCCGCCCGGTAGCGGCGCCGGACCGCGGCGGCAAGACCGGCGCCGGCGATCCCCGCGAGCGCCCGGTCCACCCGCCGCAGCAGGTCGTCGAAGGAGACAAGGCCTTTTTCCGTCTTGCGCCGCTCAAGCTCGGCCGGCACGAAGGTCAACAGGCGGGACTTCAGGTAAATGAGATGGGTGCTCATCTCCCGCTCCAGGGCCTCTCCGGCCCGGGTCAGCGCCTCGCAGGCGTCGAAGAGCGGGTGCACCGGTGGGGGGCGCCGCGCAAGCGTGTAGCGGGCGAGGGTCGTGGCAGAGAGGCGTTCGATGGGCGGGACCGGCGGGTAGCCCGGGAGGGTTCCGGCGGCGTAGGCGTCCAACAGATCGAAAAAGCTCCCGATCCGGCGTTCCCGGCCGGAGAGCCCCGCCTCTTCTTTGCGCGTTGCGGCGCCGTAGACCGTCGCGTTCAACGCGGCGCCGAGCAGAATCTCGCGGCACTCGACTTTGGCCCCCGGCCAGAGCACCTGCAGGTCGCGCACCGCCCGGCGGAAGTCGGTGCAGGTGCGCTCGCTTAGGGCGGGGCCGGCCGTCTGCGGGGTGGCGGTCACTTCGGCGCGGGTCGCGCTGTTCGCGAGAGGCAGCAGGGCATCGGGGGTGCCCAGCGCCGGGTGTGCGAAGCGGATGAACTCCGGCGGAGCGCCGGCAACGTGAAGTCGCCAGAAGTCCGCCGCCACCTGCTTCAGGAGAAGCCCCTGGTCCTGGAGCATTTCGGCGCTGAAGGGGGTGGCGGTTTCGAAGGCGTTCTCGTGCAGTATGCGTTGGCAGAACCCATGGATCGTAAAAATGGCGGCCCGGTCGAAATCCGCCAGTGCCGCGCGCAGGAGGCGGCGGGCCGACTCGGGCTGCGGGTGCCCGGCCGCGATATGGGCGAGCAGCTCATCGCCCCCGGCCGGGGCGCCCGCCAACACCTCGCGGGCCGCGACCAGCCGGCGGTAGATCCGCTCCCGCAGCTCGGCGGTGGCCGCCCGGGTGAAGGTCACCACCAGGACCTCATCGACCGGCAGCCCGGCCTCCAGCACCAACCGCAGGTACAGGCCCTCGATGGTGTAGGTCTTGCCCGTACCGGCCGCAGCTTCGATCAGGCAGATGCCCTTCAGGGGGGTGTGAATGGGGTCGAAAGGGGCGGACACGCTCAGCGCTTTCCGTTCAACCGGTAAATGAAAGCCAGCACTTCCGCCACGGCGCGGTAGAGTTCGGGCGGGATCCGGCTGTCGAGGTCGAGAGCGGCCAGTGTCTCGGCCAGGGCCGGGTCCGCGTGCAGCGGCACTCCGCACGCACGGGCGGCGGCGATGATGTTTTCAGCCGTCGTTCCGCGGCCGGAGGCCAC
>JALOOS010000357.1 GCA_025454275.1 Desulfobacterales bacterium
CGCGTGCGCATGGGGGAGTTCCCCACCCGTGAGTCCGCCCGGGGAACAGTGGATCGGCTGCAGAAAGACGGATTCGCCTCCATGGTGGTGCCGAAATGATACCCCTGCCGGCGGATGCCGGCAGCGGTTAGGGGTCGAGGGGTCGAGGGGCCAAGGGGTCAAGTGACCAGAATCTTAACTTCCCCCTTTGAAAAAGGGGGTCGGAGGGATTTGAAATCGAAGTTCTCAAACGGCCGGTCAGCAAAGGGTGGCGATGCGCGGTCGGCCCTTTCTCCTGAGCGAGGTGCGGATTCATGAAGATCACCAAAGAGGAAGTGCTTTACGTTGCGAACCTGGCGCGCCTCGAGATCAGCTCGGCGGAGATCGAAAAGCTGACGGTCCAGATCGGAGAAATACTCGACTACGTGGATCAGCTGAACCAGGTGGATACAACCGGGGTGTCGGGCACTGCCCATGCCGTACCCCTGACGAACGCCTTTCGCGAGGACGCGGTCCGGCCTCAGCTGGCGCGCGAGGAGGCCCTGGCCAACGCCCCGCAGCAGGAGGACGGCGGGTTCGCGGTGCCGAGGGTGATATGAAAAATAGTAACGAGTAACGAGGAAAGGACGGGTAATTAAAAAAATAAGGAGTGCCGGGCGGCGAGCGGGGGGTTGAAAACCAAGTGAACGGGGTACCTGAGAGAGGCGGACGATTTTGGAACTGTATGATCTGACCATCACCGAGGCCCATCGGCTTCTGAGGAATAAAGAAATTTCGGCCGCTGAGCTGACCCGCGCTGTTCTGGGCCGGATCGCCGCGGTGGAGCCGAAGGTGGAGGCCTTCCTCGCCACCCGGGAGAAGGGTGCTCTCGCGGAGGCCGAGGCAGCCGACCGGGCCATCGCCTCCGGGGAGATGCGGCCGCTGACCGGGATCCCGTTGGGGATCAAGGATGTCATCTGCACCCGGGGGGTGGCCACCACCTGCGGCTCGCGGATCCTGGAGAGCTTCATCCCGCCTTACGACGCCTTCGTGATCCGGCGCCTGAAGGAGCTCGACCGAGAACTCCGGCTTCAAGGTGACGCGCAACCCCTGGGATACGGACTGCATCCCGGGGGGCTCGAGCGGCGGCTCGGCCGCGGCCCTCTCGGCCGGCATGTGCCTGGGCGCCCTGGGGTCGGACACCGGCGGCTCGGTGCGCCAGCCCGCCGCCCACTGCGGGGTCGTGGGGCTCAAGCCCACCTACGGCCGGGTCTCGCGCTTCGGGCTGATCGCCTACGCCTCATCGCTCGACCAGATCGGTCCCTTCGGCCGCAGCGTCGGCGATGTCGCCCGCCTGCTGCAGGCGGTTGCCGGCCATGACCCGGACGACTCCACCTCGGTGCCGCTGCCAGTGCCGGATTACAGCGCAGCGCTGGCGGGAGGGGTGCAGGGCCTGCGAGTGGGCATCCCCCGCGAGTATGCCGCCTCCGAGGGGCTGGACCCCGAAGTGGGCGCCGCTGTCGAGGCTGCGGTGAAAACCCTCGAGTCCCTCGGCGCCGTGCGCGTGGAGATCTCGCTCCCGCACACCCGCTACGCGGTGGCGGTCTACTACGTGATCGCCCCTTCCGAGGCGAGCTCCAACCTGGCCCGCTTCGACGGGGTGAAGTACGGGCTGCGCAGCGCCGCTTCCGGCGACCTCATGCAGATGTACCGCCACACCCGCTCCGAGGGGTTCGGGGCCGAGGTGAGGCGCCGGATCCTCATCGGCACCTACTGCCTCTCGGCGGGGTACTACGACGCTTACTACGGCAAGGCCTCCCAGGTGCGCACCTTGATCGTCGAGGACTTCAAAAAGGCCTTCGAGGCCTGCGATGTCATCGCCTGCCCGACCGCTCCCACCCCGGCCTTCCGGATCGGGGAGAAGATAGACGACCCGCTCACCATGTACCTCTCCGACATCTTCACCATCTCCGCCAACATGGCGGGCATCCCCGCGCTGTCGGTCCCCTGCGGCTTTTCCGGCCGTGGGCTCCCCATCGGCCTGCAGTTGATGGGAAAACACTTCAACGAGGAGACGCTGCTCCGGGCGGCGCACCCTATGAGGAACCGCGGCAAGGTGCTATCGCCCGGGAAAATGAATCGCGGCAGGATGCCGCTCCCACAGAGACAAGAATCATTGGTATCGAGTGATCTGTGGGAGCGGCTTCCAGCCGCGATCAAAGAAACGAGAACCGGAGGGGACAGCATAAACTCGGGAAGTGTGATATAAACGATCAGGTTTTTTGTGCGAGCAGGTGATCGAGGCAAAGTCCCACTCCCACAGGACATGGCCACTTGCTGGGTTTCCCTTGTGGGAGCGGCTTCCAGCCGCGATTTCCTCAGCGGGCACCCATGAGACCGCTTAAAGGCTCCCAAGCCCTTCGCAAGGGCCGCTTCTCCATCGGATCTCAACCCTATCTGGTCACCACGACGGTCCACCAGCGCCAGGTTTTTCTGCAAAGCGAGGAGGCGGCTGAGATCGTCCTGTCATCCCTGCTCTGGCTGGAAAACGAAAAAGGGTCGATGTTGTCGGCGGCGGTCGTCATGCCCGACCACGTCCACTTTGTTGTCGAGTTAGGAACATGCCCCCTGCCGCAATTGGTGCACAGCTTCAAAAGTTTCACCGCCAACCGGATAAACAGGCTTCTGGACAGAAGCGGGCCATTTTGGCAAGCTCAATATCATGACCATGCCATTCGCCGGGATGAAGTCTTGAACGATGTTGTGCTCTATCTGCTCAACAATCCGGTGAGAGCCGGATTGGTGACGGATTTCCATGATTGGCCCTTCTGGTATTGCAAGTGGAAAATTTAATTGATCGCGGCCGGAGCCTACTCCGCCGAAGTACAGGCTACGAAGGCCGGGAGCCGCTCCCAGAGGTAATTAGACATAGTGACTGTTTTTGTGGGAGCGGCTTCCAGCCGCGATTCTTTTGCCCTTTGCAGCAGAGTTGTTGACATGCCAAAGTTCAGTGTGCCAATGGAGCCCTAACAATGAAGAAAATTACCATGACCGTCCCGCTGACTCCTGAAACAGCGCGGAAAATGGATCTTCTCGCAAAAACCTCAAACCGCTCCAAGCCGCATATCGCTGCGGAGGCAATCGAGGCTTACATTCATGAACAAGAGTGGATAATTGAAGCGATCCTCCGGGGAATTAAAGAAGCCGATAAGGGTCTGTTTGCAACTTCAAAACAGGTCCAGAAAACTCTTGCCAGGTGGGAACGATAGAATACGGCCTGATGGCTTTTTCAATGTGGCAGGCGCAAAGGGCCCACAATTAAAATGAATCGCGGCTGGAAGCCGCTCCCACAGAACTCCCGATACCACTTGGGTTTTGTCTTTGTGGGAGCGGCTTCCAGGCGCGATTTCAAGCCGCGATCGTAACAGGAGACACCAAACCATGCCCCGGGTGCGGATCCTTCCGGAGATACTCTCGAACAAGATCGCCGCGGGCGAGGTGGTGGAACGGCCGGCCTCGGCCGTGAAGGAGCTGATCGAAAACGCCCTCGATGCCGGGGCGACGCGGATCCTGGTCGACATCGAGCAGGGGGGTCGCAGCCTCCTGCGGGTGGCGGACAACGGGGCCGGCATGGCCCGGGATGACGCCCTGCTCAGCGTCGAGCGCTACGCCACGAGCAAGCTCGCCACGGACGAGGACCTCTTCCGTATCGGCACCCTCGGGTTCCGCGGGGAGGCCCTGCCCAGCATCGCGGCGGTTTCGCGCTTTGCGCTGGTGACCCGCGAGCCCTCCGCCGAGTCCGGGACCGAGGTTCTGATCGATGGCGGCAGGATCCTGAGTGTCGCGGAGACCGGCGCCGCTCCGGGCACCATGGTCTCGGTGCGCGATCTCTTCTACAACACCCCCGCCCGGCGCAAATTTTTGAAATCGATCGGCACCGAGATGGCCCACATCGCCGACACC
>JALOOS010000112.1 GCA_025454275.1 Desulfobacterales bacterium
ATGGGGGAGGAGGGGGTGATCGGGTAAATGGTCGCCACATCGCTCATGGCATAGGCCACGTGGGCGGCGGCGGTGTTGCCATCCATGGTTTTCATTTTCTGCTTGGCCATAATGATCTCCCTTGCAAGAGGTAGTTGGTTGGATATCGGCTGTCTGTTAAAGAAAACGGTTGAACCGTCCCTATCTCAATCGGTTTGTCATGGTTTTTTCACTCGAGCCCTCGGCCCCTTGTATCCTTTACTTGACAATCGTTTCGAAAAAATCATTGCCCTTGTCGTCGACGATGATGAACGCCGGGAAATCCTTGACGCGGATGCGGTAGACCGCCTCCATGCCCAGCTCCGGGAATTCGATCAGCTCCATGGCGGTGATGCACTCCTTGCCGAAGCGGGCCGCCACGCCCCCGATCGACCCCAGGTAAAACCCGCCGTGCCGCTGGCAGGCCTCGGTCACGATCCGGGTGCGGTTGCCCTTGGCCAGCATCACGAGCGATGCGCCCTGGGCCTGGAAGATGGGGACATAGGCGTCCATCCGGCCGGCGGTGGTGGGGCCGAAGGCGCCGGCAGCGTGGGCGGGAGGGGTCTTGGCCGGGCCGGCATAGTAGACGATGTGGTTTTTAAAATACTCCGGCAGCCCCTCCCCGCGGTCGAGGCGCTCTTTCAGCCGGGCGTGGGCGATGTCCCGGGCGACGATGATGTCCCCCGTCAGGAGCAGCGGCGTGGCGACCGGGTAGCGGCTCAACTGGGCGCGGATCTCGGCCATCGGCCGGTTCAGGTCCACCGCCACCGCGGAGGCCCCCTCCAGTTCGACCTCGGGCAGGTAGCGGGCCGGGTCGGTCTCCAGCGCCTCTAAAAAAATTCCCTCCCGGGTGATCTTGGCCTTGATGTTGCGGTCGGCGCTGCAGCTCACCCCCAGCCCGATCGGGCAGGATGCGCCGTGGCGCGGGAGCCGGACGACCCGGGTGTCCAGGCAGAACCACTTGCCGCCGAACTGGGCCCCGAGGCCGAGCTCGCGCGAGATGCGCAGCGCCTCGGCCTCGAGCTCCAAATCCCGAAAGGCGTGGCCCCCGGGGCCGCCGTGCGTGGGCAACCCGTCGAGGTAGCCGGCGCTGGCGAGCTTGACGGTCTTTAAAGTCAGCTCGGCCGAGGTTCCGCCGATGACGAAGGCCAGGTGGTAGGGCGGGCAGGCGGCGGTGCCGAGCGTCTGCATCTTGCTGCGCATGAAATCGAGGAGGCTTTTCGGGTTGAGGACGGCCTTGGTCTCCTGATAAAGGAAGGTCTTGTTGGCCGAACCCCCGCCCTTGGCCATGAAGAGAAACCGGTACTCGTCGCCGCCGACGGCGTAGAGTTCGATCTGGGCCGGCAGGTTGCAGCCCGAGTTCTTCTCCTCGTACATGGAGAGGGGCAGGTTCTGGGAGTAGCGCAGGTTGCCCCGCGTGTAGGCGTTGAACACCCCTCGGGAGAGGGCCTCCTCGTCGCGGTCGCCGCTGAAGACCCGCTGGCCTTTTTTCCCGATGACGATCGCCGTGCCGGTGTCCTGGCACATGGGGAAGACCCGCTCGGCGGAAATTACCGCGTTTTTGAGCAGCTCCAGGGCCACATAGCGGTCGTTGGCAGAGCTCTCCGGGTCCGTGAAGACCTCGGCCAGCCGCTTCAGATGAGCGGGCCGCAGCAGGTGGGCAACGTCCCCGAAGGCCTGCTCGGCCACCAGCGTCAGGGCCTCCGGCGCTATTTTCAGGAACTCCGCGCCGTCAACGCTGAAGGTGCCGATGTGGTCCCGGCCGAGAAGCCGGTAGCGTGTCAGATCCTCCGCGACCGGGAACATCTGCTGGAAGCTGAATTCGACCATCCCGTGTCTCCATTTTTTTCAAGTACTAAAAGAGGTTATGCTTAGCAGCGCGCGTTTGCCCTGTCAAGCGAATTTGGGCCTCGGCCCCGGACCTGCCGGCGGCCGTGCCGCCTTGTTTGCCGGTAATTGGAAAAGGCGGTCGACTGCGGCTGAATCGGTCACCCGGGTTTCGGGCGGGCGCAGCGGTCGACCAGATAGAGGATCGATTTGTAGTGGATCCCGCTGTGGGCGGAGAGCCCGATCTCGCAGGTGCGGCTCGTGGAGTAGCCCGCTGCACATCTTCCCTCGACCCCGCGCCGCAGATGCTGCAGCGCCGAGGCGTTGAGCTCCGGGTGATTGAACCCCCGGTCGCCGGCAAATCCGCAGCAGCCCACCAGATCCGGCACGACCACTTCCGCGGCGCAGGCCCGGGCCAGGGTGAGCGCCTTGGCCTCCAGCCCCATCTTGGTGCTGCTGCAGGTGTGGTGGTAGGCGATGGTTTCCGCAACCGGGGCGATCTCAAGCCGCGGCAAAAGGTAGGCCAGCGCGAACTCCACCGGGTCGAGCAGGGTGAGCCGCTTTGCCATCACCTGCTTCATGCGATAGAGGCAGGGGCTGGTGTCGACCAGCACCGGCAGGCGGCCGCCCTCGGAGGCCTCCAGCAGGGCCGCTTCGAGCTCGCGGGCCTTGGCGTCGGGGTGCCGCAGCACAGGCGGTCCATCCGCTGCGGGAAGAGCACCTCGCAGCGTGCCTTGGCAAGCAGCCGGGTGGTGACGGCGTGCAGCGGGTCGCGCTGCGCATCCCCCCGGGCGGGGCCCATGGTGCGGCTGATGCAGCTTGGAAAATAGACGGCCTTGAAGTCCGCCGATCCGCGGGCCGGGACGGGCCGGGGCGCCGCGATGCCGCGGGGCATCCAGGGCGACCAGGCCGGCAGCCGCCCGCCGCTCAGACGGCGCGCGCGGCCCGCCAGGGCCTCCATGGCGCGCGAGCCGAGCATCCTGTGGGCGGCATCGGCGAGCTTGAGCCCCGCGCGCACGGCGGCGGCGACCGGCGCGAAATTGTCCGCGATCATCCCAGCCGCCCGGCGGGCGGCAAAGCTGGCGGCTTCGCCCCGCAGTTGCTTGGTGTACTCGCCGGTGTTGATCTCGACCGGGCAGGCGACCGCGCACAGGCCGTCGGCGGCGCAGGTCTGCTCCCCCGGATAGCGGTAGGCGGTCTCGAGCTCGGCCAGGCGCAGCCTCTCGCTCAGGCCGCCGGCGCTTTTCAGCCGCGCGATTTCCCGCTGGAGGGTGATGCGCTGCCGGGGGGTGAGGGTGAGGTCCTTGGACGGGCAGCCGGCCTCGCAGAAGCCGCACTCGATGCATTTGTCCACGATCGGGCTGGCCGGCGGCAGGGGCTTGAGGTTCTCGATGTGGACCTGAGGGTTCGGGTTGAGGATGACCCCGGGGTTGAGGAGATTCTTGGGGTCGAAGATCTCCTTGATGCGCCGCATGACGGCGAGGCCATCCGCGCCCCATTCGAGCTCGACGAAGGGGGCCATGTTGCGGCCGGTGCCGTGCTCGGCCTTGAGCGAGCCGTCGTAGGTGTCGACCACCATGCTGCAGATCTCGTCCATGAAGCGCCGGTAGCGGTCCACCTCCGCCTGCCGCCCGAAGTCCTGGGTGAAGACGAAATGCAGGTTTCCCTCCAGCGCATGGCCGAAGAGAATGGCCTCGTCGTAGCGGTAGCGGCGCAGCAGCGCCTGCAGGTGCAGCGTGGCCTCGGCCAGCCGTTCGATGGGGAAGGCCACGTCCTCGATGATCACCGTGGTCCCGACCTCGCGTACCGCGCCCACCGCCGGGAAGAGGCCCTTGCGGATGTTCCACAACGCGGTGTACTCGGCCGGCCGGTCGGTAAAGGCGATCGGCCGCTCCAATTCAACGGCTTGCAGCCCGGCGGCCACCGCCCGGATCTGCCCGTCGAGCTCCTCGGCCGTGTAGGCCCGGCTCTCCACCAAAAGGGCGGCGGTGGGTTCGGCGAGCTGCCGGAGGAAGCCCGGCATGCCGGCCTTTCGTTCCACCGAGCGCAGGGAGGCGCGGTCCATGAGTTCGACCGCCGCAATCGGCTGGCCGCGCAGAATCGCGGCGGCGGCGGCGGCGCTCTCGATCCTGGGAAACACCATGAGGGCGCTCGCCTTGCAGGGGTGCTCGACGACGGTGCGGTAGGTGATCTCGGAGATGAACCCCAGGGTGCCCTCGGAGCCGATCATGAGGTGCAGCAGGATGTCGAAGGGGTCCTCGAAATCGACCAGGGCGTTCAGGCTGTAGCCGGTGGTGTTCTTGATCCTGTATTTGCGGCGGATGCGCTCGGCCAGCGCCGGCTGCGCCCGGACCTGGCGGCCGAGGTCGTCCAGGGCGGCCAGGAGCTCCGGGCGGCGGTGGCGGAAGCGCTCGCGGCTGGCCGGGTCGGCCGTGTCCAGGCGGGTGCCGTCCTGGAGGACGATGCGCATGCCGGCCACCGTCTGATAGCTGTTCTGGGCGGTGCCGCAGCACATGCCGCTGGCGTTGTTGGCGGCGATCCCGCCGATCATCGCGGCGTTGATGGAGGCGGGGTCGGGGCCGATCTTGCGGCCGTAGGGGGCAAGATAGCGGTTGGCGTGGCCGCCGACGACTCCGGGCTCAAGCCGGATGCGCTCGCCGCGGTCGAGGATCTCGTAGCGGTTCCACCGGCCGCCTGCGACCAGCAGCACGGAGTCGGACACCGCCTGGCCCGAGAGGCTCGTCCCGGCCGCGCGAAAGGTCACCGGCAGGCCCTGCCGGTCGGCCGCGTCCAGCACGGCGGCGACTTCGGCCTCGCTGTCGGCCCATACGACCACGCGGGGCACCAGCCGGTAGAAGCTGGCGTCCGTGCCGTAGGCCAGGGTGCGCAGCGGGTCCGTGAATAACCGCCCCTCAGGGACATGGGCGGATATTTCCGTTAGAAACCGTTGGTACGGGTCAGGAAGCATGGGGTCGCATAGGGTTCAAGGGGTCCGCGGTTCGAGGGTCGATGGGAACGAAGGCTTCGCGGGGCTCGGTTCGCTCGACCCTCGGGCCCTCGAACCCTTGACTCCTTACTCAACGATCAAAACGATCAGTTCCTTCGGCCCGTGAACGCCGAAGGCCAGGGTCAGCTCGATGTCGGCCGTTTTCGAGGGGCCTGAAACGAGCACCATATTGGTGGGCATGTCGGCCGCCCAGCCTCCCGCGCGCATGGCATCCTCCAGCGTGGCGAAGATGCTCTGCGCCTGGAGCACGGCGACATGCACCGGCGGCACGAGCGACATCAGCCGGGGCTCCCTTCCGTCCGGCCGCAGGATCAGGGCCCCGGTGTCGGCGACCGCCCCGGCCGTCGACGTGATCGCAGCCTCCACCGTGAAAAGCCTCTCTTTGAAAGACTCGATCGGTTCGGCGTATGCCACTAAGGCCGGCAGCCCGTCGCCGTCCTGCGCCCAGGCGTTTTCGATGGCTGCGCCGAGCGGGGTTTCCGGGGCGTAGAGCAGCGTGGACCATCCCCGCTCCCGCAGCAGGGCTATCAGGGCCTCCAGCCATAGCGCTGCGGTCGTCCGGCGAACGACGGCGCGCATCGCCTCCAGCCGGGTCGTGAGCTGATCGATGCGGCCGGAGAGCTCGGGCGCGGTGCCGATGGCAGGCTCCGGCGGACGCGGGGCCTCCTCGCGCGGGGCGCTGCGCAGCCGGGCCAGGATTCGGTCGCGGGCGGTCTCAGTCATCTTTGATTCCGGTCTCCTTCACCCGGCGGTGCAGCGGGGTGCGGTCGAAATGGGGCTCCTTTCGGAAGCGGGTCCAGCGCTCCAGGGGCCCCGCCGGGGGCAGCTCGTTGCCGATGAGGCCCAGCAGCGAGTTCAGCAGGCGGTTGACCCGCGGGTGGGTGTTGAGATACCGCCACCCTGCCCAGGCCAGCCGCTCCGTTCGGCTGCGGCGGCTGCCGTGGCCGGGCACGGCGCTCGCGGCCGCCGGTGACACCGCCTCGTTGCGCAGGCGCCGCAGCAGCCCGGTGATGGGGATCTTGACGGGGCAGACCTCCTCGCAGGCGCCGCAGAGGCTCGAGGCCGTGGTGAGGGCGCCGGCCTGGTCCAGTCCGAAAACCTGGGGGTTGAGGATCTTGCCGATCGGCCCCGGGTAGACGAAGCCGTAGGCGTGGCCGCCGATCCGGGTGTAGACCGGGCAGTGGTTGAGGCAGGTGCCGCAGCGCACGCACTGCAGGGTCTGGCGCAGGCCCGGCGGGGGGAGCTGATCAGGTTGACATAGGTGGTGATGAACTGGCCGGTGGCCGAGCCGGTCAGAAGCCGCAGCAGGGGGGGCAGGTCCGCAAGTTTTTCGACCACCTTCTCCAACCCCATGACCGCGATGTGGACCGGCGGCAGGGTGGTGCACATGCGTCCGTTGCCCTCGTTTTCCACCAGACACAGCGTGCCGGTCTCGGCCACGGCGAAGTTGACCCCGCTGATGCCGACGCCGGCCTCGGCGAACTTGCGGCGCAGGGTGGCGCGGGCGATGGCGTTGAGCTCCTCGACCTCCTCGGTGTAGGGGGCGCCGGGGACCTTTTCGTGGAAGATGCGGGCGATCTGCTGTTTGTTCTTGTGAATGGCCGGAACGATGATGTGGGAGGGGGTCTCCCCGTTCAGCTGGATGATGAACTCGCCCAGGTCGGTCTCCACGACCTCGACCCCGTGCTTCTCCAGAAAGGCGTTCAGGTGCATCTCCTCGGAAACCATGGACTTGCCCTTGACCACCCGCGTGGCCGCATGGCGTTCGATGATGTCCAGGACCAGGCGGTTGGCAACGGCCGGGGTCTCGGCCCAGTGCACCTGGATTCCGTTGCGGGTGCAGTTGGCCTCGAGCTCCTCCAGCAGTTCGGGCAGCCGGCTCAGCACGCGGCGCTTGAGCGCCTGGCCTTGGCCGCGCAGCCGTTCGGTCTGCGCGGCGTCGCTGAAGACGGCTTGGCGCCGGGCGATGAAGCTGCCCATGGCGAAGGCGAAATTGCGCCGCAGCTGCGCGTCGGCCAGGGCGAGCTCCACGTTGCGGTCGAACTCTTCAGGACCCATGGGTTCGCTCCCAGATGAACTCCGCCAGGTGCTGGCCCCGGATGGGAAGGCCCCGGTGGGCGATGGCGCCGGTGATGTTGAGCAGGCAGCCGCAGTCCCCGGCGATGACCCGCTCGGCGCCGGTTGCGCGGATGTCGTCGACCTTGTCGGTGACCAGGGCCCCGGAAATGGCGGGGTGCTTGACGGCGAAGGTGCCCCCGAACCCGCAGCACTCGCGCTCGCGGGCGAGCTCGACCAGCTCGACGCGGGAAAGCTGCCGGATGAGCCCCTTGGAGTGGGCGATCACGTTCATCTCCCGCATGGCGTGGCAGGAGCTGTGCCAGGTGACCTTGAGCGGGGCGCCGCGGTCCTCGAGCTCAACCCCCAGGCGCGCGGCCATGAACTCGGACCATTCGACCACCCGGCCGGCGAAGCGCTCGGCGAGGGCCTGGTCCGGCTCGCCCGCGAAGAGACCCGGATAGTGGTGCTTCATCATGCCGGCGCAGGAGCCGGAGGGCACCACGATGGGCGCCTCATCGTCCGGAAAGGCTCGGAGCTGCTGGCGTGCCACCGCCCGGGCGTCGTCGGGGTAGCCCGAGTTGTAGGCCGGCTGCCCGCAGCAGGACTGCCCGGCCGGAAACCTCACCGGCACCCCCTCGCGCTCGATCAACCGGATGGCGGCCTCCCCGGCCCGGGGAAAGAAGGATTCAATCAGGCAGGTCCCGAAAAAATAAACTGGGTTCGGCTTCAACGGGTTTTGGTCCTTGCGGGGGAAAGCGGTGCGCTGCCGGCCGCGGGGCCGGCGCATCGGCGCCCGCTTGTTAATTCCAGGCATTTATGGTACCCACCGCATACCATATTCCAGAGCCGAAATAAAGGGCAACACCGCTCATGGAGGCGATCCTGCATGCAGAAAAAAATTCTCGTGGCGGTCGACAACTCCCCGCATTCCCGCGGCGCCATCGACTATGCCGTTCAGATGAACCAGCTCATCCCGGAGCTCGGCTTCACCCTGTTTCACGTTCAGCCGCCGGTCTCCCAGTTCCTGCTCGACGAGGCCAAGCACGACGCCAAGGCCCAGGTCGAGCTCCGGAAGATCGCGGCCAGAAATGCGGAGGCCTCTGACCGCCTGCTGGGGGGGCTCAAGGAGGTGATGCTGCGCACGGGTGTCCCGGAGGCATCGGTCGAGCTCATGGCCCAGCCCCGCCGGCAGGGCGTGGCCAAGGACATTCTAGACCTCGCACAGAGCAATCTGTTCGACGCCATTTTGGTGGGGCGCCGGGGCATCGGCGGCCTGCAGAAGCTCTTCATGGGCAGCGTCTCCGCCCACCTGGTCGAAAACTCCCCCCTCATTCCCGTCTGGATGGTGGACGGCAAGGTCTTCTCCTCGCGCGTCATGGCTGCCGTGGACGGCTCCGAGAGCTCCCTGAGGGCTGTGGACCACCTGGCCTTCATCCTCTCGGGGGTCCCCGAGGCGCGGGTGTGCTTCTTCCACGTGTCCCCCCGGCTCAAGGACTTCTGCGAAATCGATTTCAGCCAGGACCAGAGCGACGAACTGGAGGCGCTGATCACCCGGGGCGACCGGCGCTGCATGGATGATTTCTTTTCCGCGGCGCTGGCCAAGCTGCGCGCCGCCGGGTTCGACGCCTCGCAGATCGAGACCCGCACCGCCGCCACCTTGGTGAGCATCGGCGAGACGATCCTCAAGGCCGCCCGCGAGGGCGGCTTCGGGACCCTGGTCATGGGCCGGCGCGGGGTCAACAAGTCCTTCTTCGGGGGCAAGACCTCCTTCCTGGTCAGCCGGGACATCAGCGACGCCGCTCTGTGGATGGTGCCATGAAGCGCACGCGGGAATACCTGCGCCGGTTCACCCGCGGGATCATTCTCGCGCTCATCATCATGATGATGTTCACGGTGCTGCTCGCGACCGTCGAACTGCTGGTCATCCTCGTCCAGGAGCTGGTAGAGCCGCCGGCGTATCTGCTCGGCATCGACAATTTATTCGCGATCTTCGGGTTTTTCATGATGATCCTGATCGCCCTGGAGCTCCTCGAGTCCATTCGCGCCTACCTGACCGACGACGCCTTGCATGTCGAGGTCGTTTTCCTGGTGGCCATGATCGCCATCGCGCGCAAGGTGATCATTCTCGAGGTGGGGGACCTGGAGCCCATGCGGCTGGTGGGGATCGCAAGCATCATTCTCGCCCTGGCCGCCGGGTATTATTTCGTCAAGCTGGCCCTGCGCAAGCCGTCGCCATCGCAGGTGACGCACCCTCCCGAGTAAATGCAGCCGGACCTCCGACGGGTTCAACCCCTCACACGGAAAGGAGAAATGCAGACCATGATCCCCGAAATCAAGAAGATCCTCTTCACGACAGACCTCTCCAAGCAGGCCCGCCACGCCTTCAGCTACGCCCTGAGCATGGCCAACCAGTATGGGGCCAGCCTGACCATCCTCTACGTCATGGAGGACCCCTCGCCCACCCAGAGCGCCTACCTGCAGGCCTTCATCGGCGACGAGCGCTGGGAAGAGCTGCGCCAGTCCCACGAACAGGAGATCCGGCAGATCCTGATCGGCAAGCAGCGCGAAGGGGCCATGATCCGCGAGGCGTTGGGGGAGATGTTCGCCGAGACCCAAAAGCAGTTCAAAGCCCCCGGCGTCAAGGCCGAGGAGATCGTGGTGACCCAGGGCGAGGCGGTCGAATGCATCCTGCAGGAGGCCGAGGCGCGGAGCAGCGATCTGATCGTGATGGGCTACCATCCCCGGGGCCGGCTGGAGGCGGCCGTCATCGGCAGCGTCAGCCGCAGAATCCTGCGCCGCGCCAAGGTGCCCGTTCTGCTGGTTCGGCTGCCGGACGCGGAGTGATGAGCATACCGCAGCCGATCGCTGCGCCGGTCATGATTGCCGGCCCGCTCGGCCGGCAAAATGGCAGGCAGCCCAGTGGCGGCTGCGGATCTCCGCCAGCCCCGGCTCGCGCTCGGCGCACACGCCTTCGGCGTAGTGGCAGCGGGGGTGGAACCGGCACCCGGCGGGCGGGTCGATCGGGCTGGGGACGTCGCCCTTCAGGATGATGCGGCCGGGCCGCTGCAGGCAGGGGTCCGGGATCGGGACGGCCGAGAGCAGGGCCTGGGTGTAGGGGTGCAGCGGGTCGAGGTAAAGCGCTTTGCTGGGGGCGATCTCGACGATCTTGCCCAGATACATCACCGCCACGCGGTCGCTTACGTGCTCCACGACGCTCAAGTCGTGGGAAATGAACAGATAGGTCAAGCCGAAATCCTGCTGCAGGTCCTTGAGCAGGTTGATGACCTGGGCCTGGATCGAAACGTCCAGGGCCGAGACCGCCTCGTCGCACACCACCAGCTTGGGTTTGAGCGCCAGGGCGCGGGCCACCCCGATCCTCTGGCGCTGCCCGCCGGAGAACTGGTGCGGGTAGCGGCGCATGTGCTCCCTGCGCAGCCCCACCACCTCCAAGAGCTCCAGCACCCGCCGGTCCCTTTCCTGGCGGCTTTGCACGCCGTGCACGAGCAGCGGCTCCCCGATGATTTGGCCCACGGTCTTGCGGGGGTTGAGGGAGGAGAAGGGGTCCTGGAAGATGATCTGCATCTCCCGCCGCAGGGCCTGCATCCGGTTGCGGGAAAGCCCGATGATGCTCTTGCCCTGAAATAAGACCTCCCCCGATGTCGGCTCCTCCAGCCGCAGGATGACGCGGCCGAAGGTGGTCTTGCCGCAGCCGGACTCGCCCACCAGGCCGACGGTTTCCCCTTCGCCGATGGTCAGGCTGACCCCGTCGATCGCCTTCACCGACCCGGTCGGCTTCATCAGCACCCCTCCTAAAATCGGGTAGTGCTTGACGATGTCGCGGGCCGCGACGAGGGGCGTTGGTTGCGGATGGGGTTCAGGCATACTTCAGGCACCTCACCCAGTGGTTCTCCCCGGCCGGCACCATCGCGGGCGCCACCCGGCGGCAGTCGTCGAACACATCCGGGCAGCGGTCGCTGAAGAGACAGCCCTCCGGCAGCTGCAGCAGGGAGGGTACGACCCCCGGGATGGTCTGCAGCCGCCCGCCGCCGCTGTCTCGGCCCAACACCGGGATCGACCCCAGCAGGCCCACCGTGTAGGGGTTTTTCGGGCTGCGGTAGAGGGTGCGCGCGTCGGCATACTCCATCATGCGCCCGGCGTACATGACGGCGACGTGCTGGGACATCTCGGCGATCACCCCGAGGTCGTGGGTGATGAAAAGAATCGCGGCTCCGGTCTCCTGTTTGAGCGTGTTCATGAGGTCGAGGATCTGGGCCTGGATCGTGACGTCGAGCGCCGTCGTGGGCTCGTCGGCGATCATCAGCTGCGGGGAGCAGGCGAGCGCCATGGCGATCATCACGCGCTGGCGCATGCCGCCGCTCATCTGGTGCGGGTAGTCGTCGATGCGCTTTTCGGGCGCCGGGATGCCGACCAGCTTGAGCATCGCGACCGACCGCTCGCGCGCCGCCGAACGCGACAGCTTGTTGTGCAGGCGGATGACCTCGCCCACCTGGTCCCCCACGGGGTAGGTCGGGTTGAGGGAGGTCATGGGCTCCTGGAAGATCATGGAGATGCGGTTGCCGCGGATGCGGCGCATCTGGGACTCCGTGGCCTTGACCAGGTCGCGGCCCTCGAAGAGGATCTCGCCCCCCGCGATGCGCCCCGGCGGCGAGGGGATCAGGCGCATGATGGAGTGGGCGGTGACGCTCTTGCCGCAGCCGGACTCCCCCACCAGGCCCAGCGTCTGCCCGGGCAGAATGGAAAGGCTCACGTCGTCGACCGCCTTGGCGGTGTGTCCGCGCACGGAGAAGTAGGTCCGCAGGTGTTTGATCTCGAGCAGCGGCGCGGAGGCCATCGCGTCAGTCCCTCAGCCGCGGGTCGAGCGCATCGCGCAGCCCGTCGCCCAGGAGGTTGAAGCCCAGCACCGCGCCGAGGATGGCCAGGCCCGGGAAGGTCATGACCCAGGAGGCGCGCAGGATCAGGGCCCGGCTGCGGGCGATGTCGGCCCCCCACTCGGGGGTCGGCGGCTGGGCGCCCAGGCCCAAAAAGCTCAAGGCGGCGGCATCCAGGATGGCCGAGGCGAAGCTCAAGGTCGTCTGCACGATCAGGGGGCCCATGCAGTTGGGCAGGATGGTGATGAAGATGATCCGCAGGTTGCGGGCGCCGATGGCGCGCGCGGCCATGACGTA
>JALOOS010000358.1 GCA_025454275.1 Desulfobacterales bacterium
ATTGGAATGCGCCGTCCGGTGGATGATCTCCTCCTGGTGGTGGCGGTCCAGATCAACGAAATAGTCGCTGTAGCCGGCCACCCGCACCAGCAGATCGCGGTACTCGTCCGGATGGGTCTGGGCCCGGCGCAGGGTGTCGGTGTCCACCACGTTGAACTGGATGTGGTGACCGTTCATCCGGAAATAGGTCCGGATCAACTGGGCCAGCTTTTCGATATCCCGCTCGGAGGCGAGGGCGCTGGGGAGAAATCTCATGTTGAGCAGCGTCCCGCCGGACCGGATCTGGTCCATCTTGCCGAGGGAGTGCAGCACCGCGGTCGGTCCGTTGCGGTCCGCACCGTGGGAGGGAGATGTGCCGTCCGATGCCGGCCGCCCGGCCCGGCGGCCGTTGGGGGTGGCCCCCAGCATTTTGCCGAAATAGACATGGCAGGTGGTCGAGAGCATGTTCAGGTGGTAGACGCCGCCCTTGGTGTTCGGCCGGCCCTCGATGACGCTCAAGAGCGACTGGTAGACCCGCCGCATGATGGCGTCGGCGCGGTCGTCGTCGTTGCCGAAGAAGGGGGTCTTGTGCCGGAGCCGTTCGCAGAGGGCCTCCTCGCCCTCGAAGTCGGCGGCGAGGGCCCGGACCAGGCGCTCCATTTCGATGCTCTTATCGTCGAAGACGTGGGTCTTGACGGCGGAGAGGCTGTCCGTGACCGTGCCGATCCCGCAGCACTGGATGTAGTTCGTGTTGTAGCGCGGCCCGCCGTCGTAGTAGTCCCGCCCCTTGGCGATGCAGTCGCTGATGACGACCGAGAGAAACGGTGCCGGTGCGTGAGCGGCCACGATCCGCTCGATGAGGTTGTTCATGCGCAGCTTCAGATCGACGACCCAGGCGAGCTGTCTCTCGAACGCGTCGTAGAGATCCTCGAAGCAGGTGAACCCGAGGGGGTCGCCCGTCCGCGGCCCGATCTGCCGGCCGGTCAAGGGGTCCACCCCGTTGAAGAGGGCGAGCTCGAGCACCTTGGGCACGTTGAGGTAGCCGGTCAGGATGAAGGCCTCCTTGCCGAAGGCCCCGGTCTCGACGCAGCCGCTGCAGCCTCCCTCCCGGGCATCTTCGAGGCGCTTGCCCGCCCCCAGCATCTCCATCACGACCGCATCGGCGTTGAAGACCGAGGGGTAGCCGTAGCCCTTGCGGATCACCCGGCAGGCGGCCTTGAGGAAGTGCTCCGGGGTCTGGTCGCTGATGTGAACGCTTGCCTGGGGCTGGAGGAGGTGGAGCTCATCGGCCACCTCCAGGATCACGAGGCTCACCTCGCCGGCCGCATTGGCCCCTTCACGGGTCAGGCCGCCCAGGTTGATGTTGCTGAAATCGTTGTAGGTGCCGCTCTCCTTGGCCGTCACCCCGACCTTGGGCGGTGCGGGGTGGTTGTTGAACTTGATCCAGAGGCAGGCGATCAGCTCCTTGGCCTTCTCGCGGGTCAGGGTCCCGGCGGAGAGCTCCTTGCGGTAAAAAGGCTCGAGATGCTGGTCGAGATGCCCGGGGGTCATCGCATCCCAGCCGTTCAGCTCAGTTATTGTAGCAAGGTGTACAAACCAATACATCTGCAGAGCTTCCCACAGGTCCCGCGGGGCCCGGGCCGGCACCCGGCGACAAACGGAGGCGATGCGGGCGAGCTCGGCCCGGCGGGCGGCGTCGGCCGTCGCGGCCGCCATGGCCTCTGCCAGCTCCGCGTGGCGCTCGGCAAAGAGAATGGCGGCATCGCAGGCGATCGCCATCGCCTTCAGTTGCTCGGACTTGGCGGCAGCCTCCGGGTCGTTCAGGAAGTCGAGTTGGGTTCGCACCGATCCGATCTCATCCTTGAAATCGAGCAGCCCTTTGCGGTAGATCGCCCCGTCCAGGGCGGTGTGACCCGGGGCGCGCTGCTCCATGAACTCGGTGAAGAGACCGGCCGCGTAGGCCTCCTGCCACGCCGGGGGGGCGTCGCCGAAGTCCTCGGCGCTGTGGCAGTTCAGCTCAGGAAAGGTGGGAACCGCCCTGGGCCTCGGACCGCGTTCACCCACGATCAGCTCCCGCTCACCGATATAGATCGACTTTTTCTCGCAGAGGTTCTTGAAATTCAGGGCCCGCATCACCGGTGTCGAATGCTTGCCGGCCTCGCTCCGGTAAAACTCGGTGACGAGCAGCGCCCGCTCGATGGAGACGGAGGGCGGGGTCTCGTGGCTTTCTCGTCGCAGCTGCGCGATGCGTTCGTTCATCAGGGTCACCCTCCCACGTTGACTCGCAAACCGAGCGCGGCCAAGCGCCCGGCGACGGCGGCGATGCGTTCCGAGGAGTGCGGTTCGGTCCCCTCCCCGCGGTAGCTCAGCCCCAGTTTTCGGTATTTGGCCTTGGCGGCGCGGTGGAACGGCAAGAGATCGACGGGGTGCGTCTGCGGGAGCTCACGGATGAATCGGCCCAGCTCCGCGATCGATGCATCGTCGTCGTTCAGCCCCGGGATCAGCGGGATCCGCACGATGATTGCATGGCCGGCGGCGGACAGTCGCTTCAGGTTGGAGAGGATCAGGCGGTTGTCGACCCCGGTGTGGGCCCGGTGGCGGTCGGGGTCGAGCACCTTGAGATCGTATAGAAAGAGGTCGGTGCGGCCGGCCGCTTCCATCAAAAGCTCGGCGGGTGCGTACCCGCTCGTGTCCACCGCCCGGTGGATGCCCATCCGGCCGCAGGCCTCGAGCAGCGCCAGCAGGAAGCCGGGCTGGCACAGGGGCTCCCCGCCCGAGAAGGTGACCCCGCCGCCCGATTGCTCGTAGAAAGGGGCATCCCGCTCGATGGTGGCCGCCAGTTCCTCCACGCTCGCCTCGCGCAGGGTGCGCTCGCGGGCCTCGGAGGGGCAGACCTCGACGCAGCGGCCGCAGTGCCGGCAGAGCGCCGGGTCGGTCGCAATCCCTTCAGGGGTCGCCGCGAGCGCCTGCGCGGGGCAGTTTTCGATGCAGATCCCGCATCCGGTGCAACGCTCGGGCAGGTAGACCTCGCGCGGCACGTCGATCCAGTTTTCCGGGTTGTGGCACCACCAGCAGCGCAGCGGGCATCCCTTCAGGAACACCGTCGTCCGGATGCCGGGGCCGTCGTGGGTCGAATAGCGCATGAGGTTGAAGATGAGGCCCGTCATCACCCCCGTGGGGCCGGCGGCC
>JALOOS010000113.1 GCA_025454275.1 Desulfobacterales bacterium
CGGAAGCCGACCTTGATCTTGCCGCTCTTCTCGATCTTGTCCATGGTTTCGCCGGCCAGGGCGGGTGCCGCGGCCAGGCAGAGGAAACACAACGCAAGGATTACCAAACCCCAGGTGCGACGTCGGATCATGCGGCCCTTCCTTTCTTTTGAATTGTTGTCGGGGATCGCTCTCCGGCAAGGCCTACCGGCGGCACCCGCCTCCGGGAGGCCGGCTTTGGTGAAAAAGGAGAGCGATGGGCTGTGAAATACCTATGAATTTCCAATAGAATGTCCGGTCGCCCGAGTCAAGCCGGATCTTGGCGTCGATCGAGGAGAGAGCCGAACAGGCGCCCCCCCTCCTCGCGTTCGATCCGGAGATCGGCCAAGGTGTTCATCAGCCCGGCAGGAGCTGAGAAGAGGACCGGCAGATAGTTCGAGGAGATCCCCTTGAGCAGACCGGTTTCACGATCCCGGCGGGCCTCGACCACCACCGGCAAAGATCGGCCCAGAAAGCGGCGCTGGAAATGCTCCCGCTTCTTCCGGCCGATCTGCCTCAACTGCCGGCAGCGCTCCTTGACGACCGACGGCGTCACCCGGTCGGGGAGATCGAAGGCGGCGGTCCCGGGCCGCGGTGAGAAGGGAAAGACGTGCAGATAGGCAAGGGGCAGGCGTTCGATCAGGGCGCAGGTGGCCTCGAACGCCGCCGGTGTCTCCCCCGGGAACCCGACCAGGAGATCGGTCCCGACGGCGGCCTCGGGCATTGCCCGCAGAATGGCCTCCACCCGACCGGTGAAGGTTTCGGGCGTGTAGGGCCGGCCCATCCGCTCCAGGACCGCCCGGTCCCCGCTCTGGAGGGGGACGTGGAAGTGGCGGCAGATCCGCTCCGAGGCGGCGGCCAGGTCAAGGATGGCATCGGTCAGCTCGAGGGGTTCGATGGAGCTCAGGCGCACGCGGGTGGCGCCGGGCAGCTCGCCCGCGGCTGCGAGCAGTTGAAGGAGGCTGCTCGGAGGATCGAGATCCCGCCCGTAGCAGCCGAGGTGGATCCCCGTCAGCACCACCTCGGGAACCCCCGCCGCCGCCAGGCCGGCCAACCCCGCCACGGCGGCTTCGAAGGGGAGACTGCGGCTCGGGCCGCGGGCATAGGGCACGATGCAGTAGGCGCAGAAGGCGTCGCAGCCGTCCTGGACCTTGAAGAACGGCCGGGTGCGGTTTTCGGAGGGGGCCGGGGCCGCCTCGAAAAAAACAGGCCGGCAGAGATCCCCCTCTGCCGATGCGCCGGGGCGGCAGTGCCCGCAGGAGCCGGCGCCGCCGGCCAAGGCCGAGAGCTCGTCCGGGCGGGTGCGACTGAGCGTGTGGTTCAGCCCTTCGATCGCGGCAAAGGCCGCCGGGTCGGTCCGGGCGCAGCAGCCGGTCGCCACCACGCAGGCTCCCGGGTTTTCGTGGATAACCCGGCGTACGGCCTGGCGGGACTGCTGCGCGGCTTTGCGGGTCACGGCGCAGGTGTTGATCACGCAGAGATCGGCCGGCTCCCCCGTCCCGGCCGGCCGCCAGCGGCTGCTCTTCAGATCCTGCGCCAGGGCTTCGGACTCGGCCTGGTTCACCTTGCAGCCGAGGGTGATGATTTTAAACGATTTCATGCCCATGGCCCCTCGCCGGGCGCAATGAATCCGCCGCCAAGAACCTCCTCCCCGTCATAGAAGACGGCGGCCTGTCCGGGAGTTACGGCGGCCTGCGGCACGTCGAAACGGACGATGGCGCTGCCATCAGCGACCAGCCTCAGGGTAGAGGGCGCTTCACGGGTGCGGTAGCGCACGCGGGTCGCGAGCCGCACCGGCCCGCCGGGGGGAGGCGCGATCCAGTTGATCGCAACCACGCGGCAGGCCGAGGTGAGGAGATCCTCCTTCGAGCCGACCACCAGGCGGTTGCGTTCGCGGTCGAGACGCACCACGTAATAGGGTCGGCCGGCCGGCCGGTTGATCCCGCGCCGCTGGCCGACCGTGAAACGGTGAAGCCCCTGGTGCTCTCCGATGACTTTCCCGCCCACCTCCTCGATCAACCCCGGGGGGGAGAGCTCCCGGCCGATGAATTGCGCATAACCCTCTGTGCGCACAAAGCAGACATCCTGGCTCTCGGCCATGGCCGCGGACGCGATGCCGCGCGCGGCCGCAAGGGCCCGCACCCGGGCCTTCGTCAAACCGCCCAGCGGGAAGAGGGCCCGCTCAAGCCGGTGCTGATCGAGCAGCGCCAGGAAATAGGACTGGTCCTTCACCGGGTCCACTCCCTTGTAAAGGCGGCTGCGTCCGCCGGCATCGCGCCGGACTCGGGCATAGTGGCCGGTGGCAAGAGCGCAACAGCCCTGGGTTTCGGCCCACTCCAGCAGCGCGCCGAACTTGATCCGGGGGTTGCAGACCATGCACGGGTTGGGGGTCTCGCCGCCGAGGTAGGTACGGGTGAAATAGTCCACCACCTCGCGCCGGAAGGGATGCGACAAATCGACCACCTGCAGAGGGATCCCCAACCGGCGGGCAAGGTCATACAGCGGCTGCGTCGAGGATGGGCCCGTCGCGGGCGCGGGGCCCCCTGTCGCACCCTCTGTTCGGCCTTCCTCGAAACCGGTCCGGAAGTGGACGCCCAGGAGCTCGCGGCCCTCCTCTTTCAACAGGGAGGCAGCGACCAGGGAGTCGATCCCGCCGCTCAGGGCCACGGCGAGCGGCAAGCTCATTCGAAGACGTGCTGCTTGAGCGGGCGGACTTCCATCGCCCGGGGGGGGCAGGCCGGGACGCACAGCTCGCAGACGCTGCACTTTTTCTGATCGAACACCACTTCCATCTCCGGCCGCCGGATGTGAAGCGCCCCGGTCGGGCAGACCGCGGTGCAGGCGCCGCAATGGGTGCACTTGGAGGGAATGCGCCGGACCTCCTGGGAGGCGTTCTGGACCGTGATGCCCTGGCTTTTCAGAAATTTGACCCCTTCGCGGAAGTTCTTCTTGCTTCCGGAGAGTTCCATGACCATCACCCCCTCCTTGCGCGGGAGGATGGCGGCATTGAGGATATTGAACTCGAGGTCGAAGTCCCGGGTCAACCGGCAGACGACCGGCTTCTGGGCCACGGCCGGTGAAAATCGCAGGATCAGGATCTTGGAATACACGTTGGCCTCACGGATAAAAGAATCGAACGATTTGCTCAGCCTACCCGCATTCAAAGTGCCTGTCAACCAGAGCCGGCGAGCCGTTTGAGTCCCGATGGGTTTGCGGGTATAATCAATATTGCCGCCCCCCCGCGGGGCGCCAGCCCGGTTAAAACCTCGACGGGATAGAGCGCTTGAGCAGATGAACCGCTTCGCCTACCGCACGACGGGCCTCGCCATCAAGGCCCTGTCCAGCCTCTCCAAAGCCCGCACCCGGCTGCACGGGGAGAGCCGGATTCCCGGGGGGGCGATCATCTTCGTGGTCAACCACTTCACGCGGCTCGAAACCATCCTGATGCCCTACGTCGTCAACCGCGCCACCGGGCAGCCGGTGTGGTCCCTGGCCGACGCGGAGTTTTTCAAAGGGCCCCTGGCAAACTTTCTGGACGCGGTGGGGGCGGTGTCGACCCGCGACCCGGACCGCGACCGCCTGATCGTGAAAACCCTGCTCTCCGGGGAGGCCAACTGGATCATCTACCCCGAGGGGGGGATGGTCAAGAACATGAAGATCATGCACAAAGGGCGCTTCATGATCTCCTGGGCCGGGGGCAGACGGCCGCCGCACACGGGTGCGGCCTCCCTGGCGCTGCGGACCGAATTCTACCGCGAGCGCCTGCGGCGGCTGATCCATTCGCGGCCGGAGGAGGCCGAGCGCCTGCGGCAGCTCTTCCGTATGGAGTCCGTCGAACCGGCCCTGAGCCGGCGCACCTTCATCGTGCCGGTCAACATCACCTACTACCCGTTGCGCGCCCGGGAGAACGTGCTGAGCGAGGTCGCGCGCCGACTGGTGGGCAACATCGCCGAGCGCCACATCGAGGAGCTCATGACCGAGGGTTCGATGTTTCTCGCCGGCGTTGACATCGACATCCGTTTCGGTCCTCCGATCGACGTCCGGCCTTTTCTGAACCACCCCGAGATCGAACGGGACATTGCCCGGCCGGAGCCCCTAAACTTCGACGACGTGCTGCCCTCGCGCCGCCGGATGCGCCGCGAGGCCCTGAAGCTGACCCAGGGCTGCATGTCGGCCATCTACGGCATGACCACGGTCAACCACGACCACCTATTCGCCTCGATCCTGCGGGCGCAGCCCTATGCGCGGACCGAAGCCAAGGAGCTCCGCCGAAGGGTGTTCCTGGCAGCGCTCGAGCTCAAGGCCTTGACCGGCATCCACCTGCACACCGGGCTGGCCGCAGACCAGCTCCATCTTCTGACCGACGACCGCTACGGTATCGCCCGCGATTTCATCGAAATTGCAATCGAGAAGGGCAACCTTCGCCGCCTAAACGGCGGGCTGATCAAGGATCGGCGCAAATTCTCCGCACCGGAACCCTTTCACCGGGTCCGGGTCGCAAACCCCATCGCGGTGATGGCCAATGCCGTCGAACCGCTCACCGGGCTTCAACGCAGCGTGCGCCGGATCGCCTGGCTGCCCGGTTTCATAACGCGGCGACGGGTGCGGGAGCACCTGCAGCAGGAGGCCCTGGAGGAGTTCAGCGCAGAGTATCGCGCCCACTTCGATGAAAACGAGTCAAAGCCCATGGAGGTGGGCCGGCCGTTTCTGGTGAAGGGGGGCTCGCGCCGGCTCGGGGTCGTGCTTTGCCACGGGTACATGGCCGCCCCACTGGAGATGCGCGGGTTGGCCGAGTATCTCGGCCGGCGAGGGTACTGGGTCTACGTGCCGCGGCTGCGGGGCCACGGCACCTCTCCGGCGGACCTTGCCGGCCGATCGCACGAGGAGTGGATCCGCTCGGTCGACCGCGGGTATGCCCTCATCAGCAGCTGCTGCCGCCGCGTCGTTGCCGGCGGTTTCTCGACCGGGGCCGGGCTCGTGCTGAACCTGGCCGCACGGGTGGAAGATCTGGCCGGGGTCTTCGCCGTTTCCGCCCCGATGCGGCTGCGCGATTTCAAGGCACGGTTCGCCTCGGCCGTGGACCTCTGGAACCGGATCATGGACAAGGCCAGCCGCAACGGCCCCAAGATGGAGTTCGTGGAAAACCAACCGGAAAATCCTCACATCAACTATTTCCGCAATCCCGTTTCCGGTGTGCGCGAAATCGAGCGGCTCATGGATGATCTGGAGCCGCGGTTGGAGCGGATCAAAATTCCGGCCCTGATCCTGCAGTCCAGCGAGGACCCGACCGTCGACCCGCGCGGCTCCCGCAGGATCTTCGACCGGATCGGCTCCCCGGACAAGCAGTACATCCTCTTCGCTTATAAACGCCACGGGATCCTGCTGGGAGAAGGCTGCGAAAGGGTCTACCGGGCCATCGGAGATTTTCTCGATCGCCTTGAAATCGCAATTAAATCAAATCCCCCCGGTTTTTGAATTTTTGACAATCGCGCCGATTTATCATAAAATCGATATGAATAGATGAGCGTCGCCGTCAAAGCAACGGCCGCGTTTTTCAGAGGGGTTTTTCGCGGGGCGGTAGTGCCAAATAACTATTTTGAATCATGATGAAAAAAGATAGATGCCCTCAGTTTCAAAGACGGATCCGCCGCATCGCACGGTTGGGGCTCGTGCTGGGGGTTGCGATGGCGGCCGCCTGCAGCTGGCACGAGCCATATACGGTTGCCGTCAGCGTGGAGCCCATGATGGCCCGCTGCCGGAACCTCGGGTCGGTCATGGCGCTCACGGACATGGGCAGCCTCCAGATCAACCCGAAATTTCGATATGGCGCCCAGGATGCGGTCCTGCGGACGGCTGAAATGATGGCCGCAACCCACGTGGTATGGGTGAGCGACCACCATTTCGCCGCAGTGCTGGATGCCTATCACTGTCAGGACTGAACCGGTCGCACGGGATCGAGACCGCCGGCGGGAGAGACTTCGACGATGGGATTGGACACGCTCAACGGTATGAACAAACGCAAGATGTACAACACCACCCTGGACGCGGACCTGATCCGGCAGATTAAAATCCTGGCCGCCCAGCTCGAGAAGCGCCAGAACGACCTGCTCGAAGAGGCCATCAAGGATCTTTTGAAAAAGTATCACTCCATGCGAGTACTCCTCCCTCCCTTCAGGGAGAACTCACTTCCGATGGGAATACCGATCCTCCCGCCGGGTTCGGGTGCTCCGGAACCGCCAGGCTCAGAAAGCGGCCGTTCTCCTCGAAGACGACTTTCTGTGCGGTCAACTGCCGCAGAAAGACCTCGATCCGATCGGCCGGGATTTCCGGAAAACGGTCGGCGATTCGCGGCAACGGCTGATGGGTTTCGCAGAAAAGGTAGATTTTTCGCGAAACCCCTTCGAGCCGGTGGGTCGCGGACTCCCCGCCGGGCCTGCGCTCCCGGATGATCAGGAACTCCCCCCCATCGCGGTATCCCAGGATCGGTTCCTGAAACGGCCCCCGGTGGAGTTGGGTGTAGCGGGCGGACCAGGCACGCAGCGCCGCGCGCACCGGCTGCCAGAGACGGCGCTGGCGGCCGGTCTGCCCGCGTCCGGACTGGACCGCAAAGGGAAAGGCCCGGACCACGGCCGCCGGGAACAGCTTCCCCCAGTGGGGGTGGTTGGAGACCGACCGCAGGCCGAATGCAGCCGGCCGGCGCCACACCGGGCTCCCCAGCCCGACCCAGAACTCCACGCCGCTCAAGGGGTGAAAGGGGAGGGCGAATTCAAGATTCCGGAGGGTTTCGCGCACGTCCTGCTCATCACTCGCCGGGAAGCCGGTGATCAGGTTGGCGAGGTTTACGATTCCCAGCCGCTCGCAGTGCTTCATGGCCTCGAGGTTCTGAATGGCGCTCGCGCCTTTGCGCAGCTTGCGCAGCAGGCGGGTGCTCAAGGCCTCTATTCCGATTTGGACCCGGCGCAGGCCGGCGGCATGCAGGGCCTTTAGCTCCGCAAACGAAGCGGTGGCGCGGATCTCGGCGAAGAGGTTCAAATCCTTGCCCAAATCGGCCACCGCACGGAAGGTCGCGCCCACCCCTTCCCGGGGGAGCACGTTGTCCATCAGTGCGACGCCGAGGGTTTTGTGCCGGCGGGTCAGGTGGTCGAATTCGGCCGCCGCCCGGGGGCCCGACTTCGAACGGTATCCGCGCCACTGCTGGTTCAGGTTGCAGAAGGCGCAGCCGCCCACCTCCTCCTGCCACCAGCAGCCGCGGGAGAGCTCGACCGGGAGTGTGGGGAAGAAGCGCTTTGCCGGTTCGAATCCCGCCAGCAACTGCATATATTCGTCGTAGTCGGGGTGGGGCAGATGATCGAGGTTCTCCAACTGGTGGAAAACAGGGTCGGCGGCCAGGGGCGGTTGAACGAACCGGCTCAGGAGGGCGGGCAGGGGAGGGAGCTCCTCCAGTTTCAACCCCTCCCGAACGTGGTGGTGGACGAGATGGGCGAGCGGCAGCTCCCCTTCGCCGATCACCACGGCATCGATCTCGGGGAAGAGCGCCAGCGCCGCCGGGGCCGAAGCCGTGCTGAAGGCCGGGCCGCCCAGGACGACCGTCGTCCGGGGGCTCCGGTCCTTGATCCGGCGGGCGATGTGCAGACCGGAACTGAACTGGCACAGGGCGCTCGTGATCCCGGCCAACCGCACCCGGGTCCAGTCGGTCGACGCGAGCCAGCCTTCAACCGCGAGGTCGGCCCGCTGCAGGATCTCCTCGAAGTCGCCGGGGCCAAGGATGCGGGACCCCTTTGCCTGGCGGCGGAAGAAGCGGCCGATGGCCTCGGCCCGCTCGGGGTAGAGCAGGGCGGCGAAGACGCTTTCCGCCAGCCAGGTGCGCTCCGATACCGCGTGATAGCGGCGGAAGCCGACCGCCTCGGCAACCATCAGGTGGAGGTGGTGGGCGGCGGCGGGAAGGGATGGAAACCGCGAGCGGACAAAGGCTTTCAGCGCACCGATCTGGATCGAGGGCCGGGAGTAGAGCGACCAGGGCGGTGCGATCAGGGCGATCCCGGTGGGCCGGGGTGAATTCATCGTGCGGGACGGGGCCATCGACAGGTTCTCCGGGTGGGGGGATGCTAACACCCTATGCGCCGGTCCGCAAGGAGCTTCGCACGGAGCTTTCTTGACTTGGCGGGGGCTTGTGTTAAGAAGGGCCGCGGATGGGCACGACTCCCCACATGGCCGTCGCGATCGGCGGGCTGACCCTGAAAAATCCGGTGATGACCGCCTCCGGCACTTTCGGGTACGGCCGCGAGTTCTCCCTATTAGTCGACCTGAACCGCCTGGGGGCGATCATCGTCAAGGGCCTGGCTCTCGCTCCCGTCAAAGGCAACCCTCCGCCGCGCATCGTCGAGACCCCCTGCGGCATGCTCAATGCCATCGGCCTCGAGAACGTGGGCATCGACGCCTTTGAGGCCGAGAAGATGCCCTTTCTGAGGACGCTTGCCATCCCGGTGATCGCAAACATCTACGGCACCCGGATCGAGGAGTATGCCGCCCTGGCCGAGCGGCTCGATGTGCTCGAAGGGGTGTCCGGGATCGAGGTGAACATCTCCTGTCCCAACGTCAAGGCGGGGGGGGTGGTCTTCGGGGTCGACCCCGAGGCGGCGGCTGCCGTGACGGCCGCCGTTCGCCGCCGGACCGCAAAGACCCTGATCGTCAAGCTCTCGCCGAACGTGGCCGACATCGTCCGCATCGCGCGCAGTGTCGAGGATGCCGGTGCAGACGCCCTCTCCCTTATCAACACGATCACCGGCATGGCGATCGACGTCGAAACGCGCCGGCCCAAGCTCGCCAATGTCACGGGCGGCCTCTCCGGACCGGCGATCCGGCCGATCGCCGTGCGCATGGTCTGGCAGGTGGCCCGGGCGGTGAGGATCCCGGTGATCGGCATCGGCGGGATCGTGAAAGCCGAGGATGCGGTCGAGTTCCTCATCGCCGGCGCTTCGGCCGTTCAAATCGGCACCGCGAACTTCCGCAACCCCTGTGCCGCCCTCGAGATCGCCGAAGGCATCGGCGCCTTCCTCGCGCGCCACGGCATCCCCGACGTGCGCCGGCTCGCTTCGGACCGACTGAGGCGCATCTGATTCCGATACCGACCCCGACCGGTGTTCCGCTTCGACTACACCGTGGCCGCCTCCTGGAGCGGATGGGTCTTCAGGTACTCGAGGCGGTTCAGTCCGTTGATGTAGGCCTTCGCGCTGGCGGTGATGATGTCCGGGTCGGCGCCCTTGCCGAGGGCCACCAGCCCGTTCTCCCGCAACCGGACCGTCACCTCGCTGATCGAAAAACGCATCAGCTCGGAGCTGGTGCCGGTGAGCTTGGCGATGGTGTTGAAGGCCGCGTCGATCGGCCCGTTGCCGTAGCCCGCGTCCTGGGTGAGACGGCCGTTGATCTTCATGCGCACGCTGGCCATGGGAAGCACGGTCGTGCCGGCCGTGGCGTGCAGATAGTCCAAAACGAAGACGTCGGCTGTGCGCAGGATCCCCTCGGTGACGATGGCCTCCAGGTCCTCGTTCATCACCTGCTTTTTCTTGTCCGCGAGCTCCTTGAACTTGGTGAAGACGAGATTGAGCTCCTCGTCGGAGAGGTCGTAGCCCATCTCCTTGAGCTGGGTGCGCAGGGCGTGGCGGCCCGAGTGCTTGCCGAGGACGAGCTGGCTGGCGCTCAGGCCGATGCTCTCGGGTTTCATGATCTCATAGGTCATGGGGTTCTTCAGCACCCCGTCCTGGTGGATTCCGGCCTCGTGGGCGAAGGCGTTGGCACCGACGATGGCCTTGTTGGGCTGGACCATGATCCCGGTGATCATGCTGACCAGGCGGCTGGTCGGGTAGATGAACTCCGTGTGGATCCCGGTGCCGACCCCCAGCCGGGTCGCCCGCGTCGCGAGCGCCATGACCACCTCCTCGAGCGAGGTGTTGCCGGCGCGCTCGCCGATCCCGTTGATCGTCACCTCGGCCTGGCGCGCCCCGGCGCGGATGGCGGCGAGCGTGTTGGCCGTGGCCAGCCCGAGGTCGTTGTGGCAGTGGACGCTCAGGACGGCCCGGTGGATGTTGGGGGTGTGGCGGCGGATGTAGTGCACGAGCTCGCCGAATTCATCCGGTACGGCGTAGCCCACGGTGTCCGGCAGGTTCACGGTGGCGGCGCCGGCGGCGATGGCCGCTTCGAACACGCGGCAGAGGAAGTCGCGGTCGCTGCGTGAGCCGTCCTCGGCGGAGAACTCGACGTTGTCGGTAAGGGAGCGCGCGTAGCGCACGGCCTCGACCGCCGCTTGGAGCACCTGCTCGCGGTCCATCCTGAGCTTGTACTGCAGGTGGATGTCCGAGGTGGCGATGAAGGTGTGCAGCCGCGGACGGGCCGCATGGCGCACCGCCTGCCAGGCGCGGTCGATATCGGCCTTGGCCGCCCGCGCCAAGCCGGCCGTCTCGCAGCGCTTGAGGCGTCCGGCGATCTGGGAGACGGCCTCGAAGTCGCCCTCGGAGGCGGCCGGAAACCCCGCCTCGATCACGTCGACGCCCAGCCGCTCCAACTGGCCGGCCAGGCGCAGCTTTTCGGCGCTGTTCATGCTCGCGCCGGGGCTCTGCTCCCCGTCGCGCAGGGTGGTGTCGAAGATGATGACCCGCTCGCTCATGAGTTGATGCTCCTGTCGTTGGGTGATGGCGCCGGTGGAAGGGCCGGTGAAAGGGGGTTCACGGGCGGCTCGGCCTGCGGCGGGCGGCTGCGGACCTGGCGCTCGCGCGCGAGCTTGAACTGGAAGCTGTCCGCCAGTGCGTGCCAGCTCGCCTCGATGATGTCCTCGGAGACCCCGATGGTGCTCCAGATCCGCTCCTGGTCGCGGGAGTCGATCAGCACCCGCACGCGGGCGGCCGTACCGCGGCTGCCGTCGATGACGCGTACCTTGAAGTCGGTGAGCCGCATGGTGTCGAGGTCCGGAAAAAACCGCCCGAGGGCCTTTCTGAGGGCGTTGTCGAGAGCGCTCACCGGCCCGTAGCCCTCGGCGGCCGTGATCTCCTGCGCCCCGCCGACCGTGACCTTGACCGTGGCCTGGGCCTGGCAGGGTTCGTCCTTGTCCTTTGCGATCGTGACACGGAAGGAGTCGAGCTCGAAGAGGGGCGCGAAGCAGCCGGTGAGCTTTTCCATCAGGATCTTGAAGGAGCCGTCGGCCGCATCGAACTGGTAGCCCTCCTGTTCGAGCTGCTTGATTTCGCCGACGATCCGCCGGCTGTCGCTGCCTTCGGCATCCAGGTCGACCCCGAGCTCGCGGGCCTTGAACTCGATGTTGCTCCTGCCGGAGAGGTCCGAGACCAGCACCCGGCGTTCGTTGCCGACCAGATGGGGGTCGATGTGCTCATAGGCTTCCGGCCGCCGCATGACGGCGCTGACGTGGATCCCGCCCTTGTGGGCGAAGGCGCTCCGCCCGACGAAGGGGCGGCTGTGCAGCGGGACCATGTTGGCGGTCTCGTTGACGAAGCGCGAGAGCGACTTCAGCTTCTTCAGGTGACCGGGCGGGAGGCAGGGACGCCCCAGCTTGAGCTCCAAAATGGGGATGATGCTCGTCAGATCGGCATTGCCGCAGCGCTCCCCGTAGCCGTTGACCGTGCCGTGCACCATGACGGCTCCGGCCCGCACCCCCGCGATGCTGTTCGCCACGGCCAGCCCGCAGTCGTTGTGGGTGTGGATGCCGAGCCGGATGCGGCCGAGCCGGGCGCGCACCTCTTCGACGGCGGCCTCGATCTCGTGCGGCAGCCGCCCCCCGTTGGTGTCGCAGAGGACGATCACGTCCGCACCCCCGGCGGCGGCCGCGGCGAGGGTCTCCAGGGCGTAGTCGCGGTTCCGGGCCAACCCGTCGAAGAAGTGCTCCGCATCGTAGATCACCTCGCGGCCGTGGCGGCGCAGGTAGGCGACCGTCTCCCGGATCATGGCGAGATTCTCCGGAAGGCTGCAGCGGATCACCTCGCGGACGTGCAGGTCCCAGCTCTTGCCGAAAACGGTGACCACCGGCGCTTCGCTCGCAATCAGCGCAGCGAGCTTATCGTCCGCCTCGGCGCTCAGGCCCGGACGCCGGGTGCAGCCGAAGGCGGCCAGGCGGGCGCGCCGGAACCCGGCCGCACGGGCCAGCTTGAAGAAGTGCAAATCCCGAGGGTTCGAACCCGGCCAGCCCCCTTCGATGTAGTGCACGCCGAGATCGTCGAGGCGCTGGGCGATCTTGAGCTTCTCCTCGGCGCTGAAGGCGATGCTCTCGCCCTGGGTCCCGTCGCGCAGGGTGGTGTCGTAGATCAGGATCGGTTCCATGGATGTCTCCCGCTGGTGCGGCTCCGCCTGGATCCGGCTATTTGCGGTTCTCGGGGCGCAGGGAGCGCACGGCCGCGCCGGCCCGCCACATCTCCGAGTCGTGCATGGCCGCGAGCTCGCGGTTGAGCCTCTCGCGGTAGTCCGGCGCACTGTTGGCCTCGAGCACCCGCCGGCTCTCCGCCCCGCTCCTCACCCGCTCGTAGAGCTCCGCGAACACCGGGGCGACCGCGTCCCGGAACCGCGGCGCCCAGTCGAGGGCCCCGCGCTGGGCGGTCGTCGAGCAGTTGGCGAACATCCAGTCCATCCCCTTTTCCCCCACGAGGCGGATCAGGCTCTGGGTGAGCTCCTCCACGGTCTCGTTGAAGGCCTCGCTCGGACTGTGGCCGTGGCGGCGGAGAAGCGCGTACTGGGCCTCCATCACCCCCGCGAGCGCCCCCATCAGGATCCCGCGTTCGCCGGTGAGATCGCTCACCACCTCGCGCTCGAAAGTGGTCGGGAAGAGGTAGCCCGAGCCGATGGCGATGCCGAGGGCCAGGGTTTTTTCGCGGGCGCGGCCGGTCGCATCCTGGAACACGGCGAAGCTCGCGTTGATCCCGCTGCCGTCCAAGAAATTGGTGCGCACGGTGCGGCCGGAGCCCTTGGGCGCCACCAGTACGACGTCGATGCCCGCCGGCGGAACGATCCCGGTCTGCTCCTTGTAGACGACCGCAAACCCGTGGGAGAAGTAAAGGGTCTTGCCCGGGGAGAGGCAGGGTTTGATCTTCGGCCACAGCGCCACCTGGCCGGCGTCCGAGAGCAGGTACTGGACCACGGTCGCACGCGCGGCGGCCTCCTCGGGGCTGAAAAGGCTCTCGCCGGGAACGAAGCCGTCGGCGACGGCGCGCTCCCAGGAGTTCCCGCCCCGGCGCTGGCCCACGATCACCCGGATCCCGTTGTCGCGCATGTTCAGGGCCTGTCCGGGGCCCTGCACGGCCACCACCTCCTCCTTCAGCACCGCGCGGGCCCTTTCCAGGGGAAACTCCGCGCGGGTCACCACCTCCTCCATCGTGCCGCCGAAATCGAATTGAGCCATGACCTCTATCCTTTCCGTTTGAGTGAAAATGCGTTTAAGAGCTGCCGATTTTTTTCCATAAAAAAATCCGTTACCGCCTTGCGGGGCCGGTAACGGATTTTCTGCTTTTTCGTTTTTGGTCGGGTGCGTCTACACCATTACCGGCCCCTGATTCTCATTGCCGAGAATAAGCCCGACAATGAGGAGGGTAATAAGGCTGATAATGGCGATGGGTTTCATCATGGCGACGCGTTCCGCGATTCAAGTGAACGCAGCATAACAGGGGACAGCCG
>JALOOS010000359.1 GCA_025454275.1 Desulfobacterales bacterium
CCGAGAACTCCCCGGCCGCATCCTCGCAGATCCGGGAGGCGCGTTCCGCCTCCTCCACCCACTCCCCGCCGGCATAGAAGCGCCAGGCGCCGAAGTCCGCCAGCCGCTCGGCAGGCGCCCGCGCCAGCACCACCTGCTTGCGCACAAACCCGTCGACCGCCTCGTCCACCGTCCCGTAAACGTAGACGAAGCCGTCCTGCACCAGGACCGATGAGCCGAAGAGGCGCCGGCCGTCTGCCCAGGGGATCTTCCGGGCGGCCAGGGACCAGTTCTGCGGCGGCGCTTCGGGGTTCTCCACCTCCGCGAGCCAGGTGGCGACCAACCGGAACCCGAAGGCCGCCGGACCCTCCGCGGCCTCGACCTGCAGGAGAAAAAGGTAAAGGCCGCGGTCGGTCTTCACCCCGTGATAGGGCCAGAACCACCCCACCCCGTCGGCCGGCTGAAAGAGCGCCGCGGGCAATCCGTCCTCCGCGCTGCGGTGGAAGAAACTGAGCGATGAACGGGATAGGGCCCGGCCGGCCTGGAGCGCCGCTGCGTTGTTGACGAGCCGGGAGTCGACCCGCCGGCCCGCTTCCACCTTTCCGATGAAGGAGTCCCCGAGGAGCCAGAGGATGCGCCCGTCGCCCAACGGGATGGTGTAGGCCCCGTCCCCCCCGGTCCAGCCCCCCCCGGTCCAGCCGCTCTCCCGCTCGAAGGCCGCATCGTAGCCGGGCAGCGGCTGGACGCTGACCCGCGGCGCACTCTGGCAGGCGCATAGAAAGAGTAAAAAAATCGCCGCCAGAACGGAAAAAGCGCATCGCTTACCTTTTCCACTCGGCCCCTTGAACCCTTGAACCCTCGAACCCTTCAGTCTCCTCATTTCTCCTCAATCGCAATTTCCCCGTCGTACATGGTGACCCCGCGCGGGGTGCGGCCCAGGCTGAAGCCGACCGGCTTGGTGAACATGGGGTCCTCGACCACGTAGCGCAGAAGCTCCTCGCGCACGCTGGGATGCGAGATGCTGGCGATGGCGACCGCCTTCTCCCCCACCGTCAGCTCCCGCAGGTCCGCCACCCCCCACTCGGTCACGATCACGATCCCGTCGTAGGAGCAGGCCGTGAGGTTGATCCCCGGCGGGCTGTGCTTGCTGATCTTGGACTGGCCCTTGTCGGTCACGCTCTGCATGGCGATGATCGGGGCGCCGAAGCCGCGGTCGTTCAACGCCCGCACGAAATCGGGCTGCCCGCCGACCCCGCCGTAGTAGCGCCGGAGCTCGATGAAGTCGGCCCAGACGTTTCCGAAGAGGTCCACCCCGACGGCGGTGTTGATCGAGATGAAGGGGGCGTTCTTGCGCACCGTCTCGGCCGAGTTGGTGTAGGATGCGGGCCGCATCTGCACGCCCGTGCGCATGTGCACGAAGTCGTAGAGCTCGCGCGAGCCCATGACGAGGCTCGTCGTGCTGTAGCCGAGGTTGGCCTTCTTGCGGCGGTTGGTGACGATCCCCGCCTTCTGCAGGATCATCAGCCCGTCCCCGTAGAGCTCGGTCTGGACCCCGAGGTCGCGGTAGCCGGCCTGCCGGATCGTCCCGATGACGGCATCCGGGATCTTGCCGATCCCGACCTGGATGGTCGCCCCGTCGGCGATGAACCGGGAGGCGATCAACTCCCCGATCCGCCGCTCCTGGGGCGAGAGCTGCTCGAAGTCGGGGGGGTTGAGCTCGTAGACCGGCTTGACCCCCTCCTCGATCAGGTAGTCGATGGAGCGCGAATCGACGACACTCTGCCCCTCGGTGAAGGGCATGCTGGGGTCGAGCTCGGCCACCACCACCCGGGCGTGGTCGATCGCCGTGTGGAGGGCCTCGACCGACAACCCCAGGCTGAACTCGCCGGTGAAGGGGTTGCGGCTCACCTTGAAGATCGCCACATCCGGCTCGAAGCGCCGCCCCTTGCCGATCAGGCTGTCGAGGTTGGCGAGGGTGCAGGGAAGGTAAAAGGCCCGCCCGTCGTTCGCCGCCTCGCGCACCTCGCCCCCGGAAAAGATGGAGAAGGTCAAGACCCGGTCCTGGAGCCCTTTTTCCACGTAGGGCACGGGGCCCTGCAGGAGCAGGTGCACCATTTTAATGAAAGGCAGCCGCGGGCTGCGCGCTTTAAGGGCGGCGGTGATCGCCTCGAGTGACGCCGTTGGGGTGGCGGAGTTGGAGCCGACATAGCAGGTGATCTCGGACTTGTGCTGGAAGTGGCTGGCGACGACCTCGGGCAGCTGGGGGAGGGTGATGGTTTTCGGGTCCGGGCTCATGGGGTCTCCGTTGAGTCTGTTGAGTCTATTGGGTCTATTGAGTCTTTCAAGTAAGTTAAGCTTTTTTTCTGTGGGAGCGGCATCTTGCCGCGATCGGGTCGTGGCTGGAAGCCACTCCCACAAATCTGGACTTACTTGCTGACAAACCGCCGGCGCAGGCGGCGTGCAACGCTATTGAGTCAAGGGAAGCTGGTTCCCCTTCCGTGGGAGTCCCGCCGGGGCGGGACCGCGATTCGTTTGTTGCTGGGAGCCATATCCGCAATTGGGGGCTTATGGATCGCCTCGAAATTGAATGGAGTCGG
>JALOOS010000360.1 GCA_025454275.1 Desulfobacterales bacterium
CCCTGCGGGGTCAACCTGGAGCTCTTCCAGCCCATGCCCAAACGGGAGGCCCGCCGCATGATCGCTGCCGGAACGGCGGCGCCGATTCTGCTCTTTGTCGGCCGGATCGCACCGGAAAAGGGATTGGACCGCCTGATCGGGGCCCTGGCACGCCTGGAGCACCGCACCCGGCCGGAGGTCATCCTCGTCGGCGGGGAGGGCGAGGCCGACCCCGGCCTGCGGCAGATGAAGGAGATCGCCCGGCGGTCGGGGGTTCTCGAGCGGCTGCGGTTCGTGGGGCGGGTGGAGCAGGCCGAGCTGCCCGTATTTTACAATGCGGCGGACCTGCTCGTTCTGCCCTCCTCCTACGAGAGCTTCGGCATGGTCGCCCTGGAGGCCCTGGCCTGCGGCACGCCGGTGGTCGCAACCCCGGTCGGCGCCATGGAGGAGTTGCTGAATCAGGGCGGAAACGGTCGGCTCGCCCGGGGCTTCAGCGTCTCGGCGCTCGCAGGAGCCATCGAAACCGCGCTCCTCGACCGGGAGCTCCAGCCGGCCTCCCAGGAAGCGGTGCGCCGCACCTCCCTGCGCTTTTCCTGGGATCGGGTGGCGGCCGAGGTGCTCAGAGTCTACAAACGCGTGCTGGACTGCCACGCGCCGGACCATTTCCATTTGGATGGGGCGGCCTGCTGCGGCTGCGGGGTTTATGCCGCCGCCGGAAGCGGGGGGTGATGCGATGGGCCCCGTCGACATCCTCGTGATCGCCGCCCACCCCGACGACGCCGAGTTCGGAGCCGCAGGGACGGTGGCCAAGTGGGTGCGGGAGGGGCGGCGTGCGGCCTACCTCGTCTGCACGAGCGGGGAGAAGGGGACCACCGACCTCTCCATCACCCCGGAGGAGCTGATCCGGATCCGCGAGGAGGAGCAGCGCGAAGCCGCCCGGCTCCTCGGCGTCGAGGAGGTGCTCTTCCTGCGCCGGCCCGACCAGGGGTTGGAGGACACCCCCGAGTTCCGCAAACTCATCGTGCGCCAGATCCGGACTTTCCAGCCCAAGATCGTCATGACCTCGGACCCCTACCGGCGCTACATCTGGCACCGCGACCACCGGGTGATCGGCCAGGTGGTGCTGGATGCGGTCTTCCCCTACGCGCGCGACCACCTCGCCTACCCCGATCTCATCGCCGAGGGCATCCTGCCCCACAAGGTGCGTGAGCTCTACTTCTGGGGCGCGGAGGAGATCAACCTGCGCTCGGACATCACCCGGACCTTCGACCTCAAGATCGCCGCCCTGCGCTGCCATGTGAGCCAGGTGCGCGAGTTCAGCCGCGGCGACCCCGCCGAGTGGCTGCGCCAGCGCTGCCGGGAGATGGCGGCCGGAGAGAGCTTCGGGCTGGCGGAGGGGTTCCATCGCGTCGAAGCCCCCCCTTAGGCAACTTTCAAGTAAGTTGGGCTTTTTTTCTGTGGGAGTCCCGCCGGGGCGGGACCGCGATGATCGTGGCTGGACGTCGCGCCGCCTCCCCCATTGAGGGGGGGCTGGGTTTTTCGGGTTGCGGCGCAGATACATTACAGGGTCGGCGTCGTGTGGCGGATCTCGGGGAGTTCGCGGGGCGAGTCGGTGCGGAAGACAAATGCAGTGAGGGAACCGGTGGCGGGATAGCCGCCGAAAGCCCAGGGCCGCCAGGTCCGCCTTGTGCCGGGGGCTGGGAGCGAGCCCGCGCGCCCAGAGCATGGCAAAGACGATCACGTCCCCGTGGGTCACCCCGGCGACCCGGGCGCCCGGGTGCCGCCGGCGCACGCGCTCGAAGAAGGCGCGTGCCCGGGCGGCGATATCGGCCGGCTGCTCGAAGGGCGGGCCCACCCCGGTGTAGACATCCCCTTGCCGCGCATCCACCTCGGACCCCGGCCGCCCCTCGAAGGGGTTGTGAACCTCGATCAGATCCCATGCCCGCCGCACGGTCATTTTCGGGTGGAAGGCGGCGACCTCCCGCGCCGTCTGGCGGGTCCGCAGCAGCGGGCTGCAGTAGAGGGCCGTAAGTTCCTTGCCGGCCAGGAGGCGCCCTGCGGCCCGGGCCTCCTCCACGCCCCGCGCGCTCAACCGGAACCGCGGCAGTCGCCCGTAGAGGATTCTCCGCGGGTTGTGGACCTGCCCGTGGCGGACGAGCACGATGGTGGCGGGGGCGCTCATTCCGGGCTTACCGTGCATCGACCATGAGCTCGATGCTGACCCGGCCGGACTGACGCTCGGATCCGGCCTCCAGGATAGCGCGCACCATCTCGTTTGCGCCCTGCTCCGCCCCGCCGATCGTCACCCAGCTTCCGGTCGGAACCTGCAGTTGGGTGGCGGCCTCGGCGAAGCGCACCTCCCGTGCTTCGCCGCCGGCCCCCATGCCGGAAATCCGCGGGACGATCTCGACCAGGGCCAGCTGGTCCTGGAGGATCGGTTTCACCTCGAAACCGGTCTCCATCCGCTGGAAGACCACCCCGCGGCCGTAGCGGCGGAAGAGCTCCGTCCAGCGCGGGGTGACGGGGATGTCCCGTCCCACCCGGATGAAAGCCCAGCTCCCCGAAAGGGTGCTGATGAAGACCTCCGATCCGCCGCCGGTCGTCCGGGAGCGCTCCTCAACCCGGAGCCGGGCCCCATCCCCGCCGCGCGGCGGCCGCCCGGCGCTCACCGTGCCGCCGCCGCCCGAGACCCGGGCCCCTCCGGCGACGGAGCGCTCCTCGCGCGCACTGCTCTCCTGAAACCGCACCCGCACGGTCACCTGGCGCGCGGGGGCGTCGATCGCCGCCAGCGACTGCATCACCCGGGAGATGGCCTGCTCGGTGTCGACGATGATGAGTGAGTTCGTGCGCTCATCGGCCGCAATTTTCCCCTCGGCCGACAGCAGGCCGCGCACGATCGGCACCAGCTCCGCCGCGCTGCGGTAGCGGATCGGGATCACTTCGACCGCCGCCCGGGCCGCCGCGGCCAGGATCAGCGTCATTACAAGCGCCCCGAAAACGGGGCGCTTATAAATGGTTCTGTTCATAAATTATCCCTCGTGGGATGGGTTGACAACCTTACGCATGCCTCGTTACAGCCGCGGTGGTCATCGCGACCCGTTCAGCTGCCGGAGGCAGGCCGGGACAACAGGCCGGCATCGCCCAGAAAAATTTCGATGTCCCGCCAGAAGACGGCCCAGTCCGGCGGGCAGTCGTTGTGGCCGGCGTCGTAGGCGATCATTCGGCCGTCGGGGGCGGCCGCGGCCAGGGCTTGGCCGTGTCCGAAGGGGATCACCTCGTCGGACCGGCCGTGGATGACCAGCACCGGGCCCGCGAACCGGCGCACGGCCGCGAGGTTGTCCATGGGATCGCGGATGAGGAAGGCCGGCGCCAGGTATCGGATCGCAAACGCGCGCACGCTTGTGAAGCATGACATGAGAATGAGGGCGCGGGCCGGCCGTGTCAATGACAGCTCGCACACGGCCCCGCCCCCCAGGGAGCGGCCGAAGAAGACGATCCGC
>JALOOS010000361.1 GCA_025454275.1 Desulfobacterales bacterium
CGAGCCCTCGCCGGGGGTGCTCTGCACCTCGATGAACCCGCCCATGGCGTCGAGCAGCCCCTTGACGATGGAGAGCCCCAGGCCGGTCCCGGTGATGTAGCGCGTCTGCTCGTCCTTGACCCGGTAGAAGCGCTCGAAGATCTTTGCCAGGTGCTTCTCGGCGATTCCCAGCCCGTTGTCGATCACCCGCACCCGCACGTTCACCCCCGCGGTCTCCGCCTCCACGCGGATCCGGCCCCCCTCCGGGGTGTAGCTGATGGCGTTGGCCACCAGGTTTCCGAAGATGCTCTCGAGCGCCAGGGGGTCGGCCTGGATCTCGGGCAACGGGGCCTCGGGCAGGATCAGGGTGAGCGACTGGTGCTTGGCCTCGGCCTTGGTGCCGAGGAACTCGACGATCCCGCGCAGGAGCTCCTCGAGCACGACCGGCCTCGGTTCGCGGCAGATCAGCCCTTCGTCGATCCGGGACATGTCGAGCAGGTCGTTGATAAGCGAGATCAACCCCTTGGTCTTCTCCTTGGCGCGGGTGAGGATATGCTGGTCCTGGGGCGGGGCCCGGTCCACCAGGTCCCCGATCACCGTGGCCAGCTGCTCATGGATCGTGGAGAGCGGGGAGCGCAGCTCGTGAGAGACCTTGGAGACGAACTCGGACTTGAGCCGGTCCACGATCTTGAGCGTCGTGATATCGGCCAAGTTGACGACCGCCCCGAGGCACTCCTTGCGCTCCCCCAGCACCGGTTGAGCGCGGGCACGCAGGTATCTGCCGCTCGGGAGGGCAAACTCCTGGGCGGGGAGATCTTCGTAATCGAGGATGCAGCCCTGGGAAATCTCCATGACCAGGCGGCAGAGGGCCTCCTCGGGAAGATAGGCGTCGATGGGGCCGCCGGGCGCCGCCTCCGGCCCCAGCTCCAGCAGCTGGCGGCAGGCGGGGTTCATGAGCACCACCAGGCCGGCGGCGTTGGTGACCAACACCCCGTCGGGAAGCGAGGCGATGATGGTGTGGACCCGGCTCTTCTCGGTGCCGAGATCCGAAAGGGTCCGCAGCTTCTCCTGCTCGAGCAGCTCGGCCTCGCGCCTGAGGCGGCGGCGCGGTTGACCACGATCCGCAGCTGGTCGGGTTCGAAGGGCTTGGGGATGAAATCGTAGGCACCCCGTTTCATCGCTTCGATGGCGGTTTCCACCGTGGCGAACCCGGTGATGACGATGACGAGGATGCGCGAGTCCATCCCGCGGATGAACTTCAGCACCTCCATCCCGTCCCCTCCCGGCATCTTCAGGTCCAGGAGCACCAGGTCCGGCCGCAGGGCCTCCGACATGCGTTCGGCCTCGTCCCCGCGCGAAGCCTTGATCACGCGGAAGCCGATCCGCTTCAGGATCCGTTCGGCCCCGTCGCGAATGTCCTCTTCGTCGTCGGCGATCAGGATGGTCAGCTCAGCGGCGTTCGTCTCCACGCGGTCGTTCCCTCTCGGTTCTGGGCGTTATCGGCAGATCGATCACAAAGGTGGCGCCCGCTCCCGGCTCGCTCAACGCCTTGATCCGGCCGCCGTGGTTCTCCACGATGCCGTAGACCAGGCTGAGACCCAGCCCCGTCCCGGCCCCCTCTTCCTTGGTGGTGAAGAAAGGCTCGAAGATGTGGGGCAGCACCTCCGGCGGGATGCCCGGCCCGGTGTCCGAAATCTGGATGCGTACATGTCCCGACTCCGGGAGGTTCGCCGTGCGCACGGCCAGACGCCCCTTGCCCCCCATGGCCTGGGCGGCATTCAGAATGATGTTCATGAACATGTGGTTCAGCTGCTGGATGTCGCTCACAACCGTCGGCAGCTGCGGCTCGAGCTCGGTCTCGATGGCGATGTCGTGGAAGAGGGACTGGCTTTTCAGCAGGAAGAGGGTCCGGGAGATGGCCTGGTTGACGTCGTGGGGCTTCATCAGGTGACGGGTCTGACGGGTGAACTCCAGGAGCTCCTTGACCGTCTCGCGGCAGCGCTCGGCATCCCCCAGCACCCGGCCTAAATCGTCGCGGGCGCCGGACGGCAGATCGTAGTCCTCCAGCACCAGCTTGGTGAACAGGATGATGCCGCCGAGGGGGTTGTTCAACTGGTGGGCCACCCCGGCCGCAAGTTTGCCGAGCGAGGCCATCTTCTCGGACTGGAGGAGCTGGAGCTGGGTCTTTTCAAGCTCTTTTTGCATGCGCAGGGTATCGCGCATGTCGTGAAAAAAGCCGATCGTCGCCACCTCGCGCTCGCCCTCGTAGACGATGGCCGCATTGAGGTTGATCGGAATGCGGGTCCCGTCGTGGTGCAGGACGTCCACCTGGTAGGAGCTCAGTTTGCCCCGGCCGCCGTACTCCTCGCTGCGCAGCTGCCGCATGATCTCCCGCTCGAGCCCGTCGGGGTAGATCCGGCGGACATCCAACTTCTCGATCGCCTCGGAAATCGTATAGCCGAAAATATGCGCCGCCGCGTCGTTGAAAATGATGACCTTGCCCTTCTTGTCGGCAGCGATCACCCCGTCCACCGCGCTGACGATCAGATTCCGCAAGAAGGCGTTGGCCCGCTGCAGCTGCTCCTCGACCCGGGTGCGGGGCGGCAGGTCCAACTCCAGGGTGACCACCGCCTCGACCTCATCCCCCGCGAGCAAGGGATAGGCATAAAGGCAGCTGATCTTTCCGGCCCCGGCGACTTCGTCGCTGCGCCGGCTCCAGGCCGGACGCTTCGTCTCGCAGACGGTTTTCACCGCGCAATCGGCGCAGGCCTCGCTGCGGTTGAAAAAGACCTCATGGCAGAGCCGGCCGGCCGGCCCTTCACCGGGCAGAGAGGAGAGCCGGCTGCTTGCCGCCAGCACCCGGTAATCCGGGGCGATCACGGCGAAGCGATGGGGGAAGGCGCTGATCGCCCTGTGGAAAAGATCCCGTTC
>JALOOS010000114.1 GCA_025454275.1 Desulfobacterales bacterium
ACCGGCCGCCCCGGCCCATTCCCATGCGAGGGCGTTGCCGCCGGGCAGGACCCCCCGGCCGCATTCGACCAGGAAGGCCGAGGCCCGGTAGTGCGCCGCCCGGTCGAAGTGCGGCTCCCGTTCCGCAAAAAGAGCCTTCATGACGACAAGCCCCTCCCGCCGCAGGCGCTGAACGATGGCCGGCGGTTCGCTGCCGTGGAGCTGGAGGGCCCTGAGGCCGGTTTTATCGGCCACCGCCAACAGGTGCTCGACCGGCTCGTCAACGAACACGCCGACGCAGGCCACCGCGGGCGGCAGCGCGCGGCGGATCTCGCGCGCAAGGGAGGTGGTGACGCGGCGCGGGCTCTTGGCGTAGAACACGCAGCCCACAGCCGCCGCGCCCATTTCAGCGCAGGCGACCGCCTCCTCCACCCGCGTCAGCCCGCAGACCTTGACCTGCACCGTGGTGGCGGGTGCGCCGGCCGCTGCTGCCGCCACCCTGGGTTCCTGCACCGTCATTTTCCATCCCCCATCAACTGTTTCAGAAAACCCGCAGGGTTTTCTGAACGCACCAGGCTCTCCCCGATCAGAAAGTTGTACACCCCGGCCGAGCGGTAGCGCTGGATCTCTTCGCCGCTGCGGATACCGCTTGCGGCGACCGCCACCTGGCCAGGCGCCAGGCGGGGCAGAAGGCGCAGGGTGTGGTCGAGGTCGGTCGCAAAGGAACTCAGGTTGCGGTTGTTGATCCCGATCAGCCGGGCGCCGGCGGCACGGGCGGCGGCGAGATCCTCTTCGGTGTGGATTTCGACCAGGGGCTCGAGGCCGAGATCGGCGGTGAGCTGCGCCAGGTCGGCGAGCTCGGACACCGTGAGGATCCGCACGATCAGAAGGAGCGCATCCGCCCCCATGGCGGCCGATTCATAGACCTGGTAGGGAGAGAAGATGAAATCCTTGCGCAGAACGGGTAAGGGGGCGGCCGCGCGGGCGCGGGCGAGGTCCTCCGGGGAGCCGCGGAAAAAATCGGTCTCCGTGAGGACCGAGAGCGCGGCGGCCCCGCCGGCGGCGTAGGCGGACGCAAGCGCCGCCGGATCGAGACCGGGGGCGATGGGCCCCTTGGAGGGCGAGGCGCGCTTGATCTCGGCGATGATGTTCGCGCCCGACGGCCCCGCGGAGCGCAGGCGCTCGAAAAAGGGCCGGATGTCGCGGCGCGCCTCGGCCGCAACGCGCAGCCGGGCCTCCGGCACGTGCCTTCGGGCGGCCTCGACCCGGACCCGTTTGACCTCCACGATGCGCTCGAGAATTCCCCCGCTCATGGTGCCGCTCCCTTTCGCCTTATCCGTTTGCACGGGTGAACCGGACCAGGGCCTCGAGCTTCCCGCGCGCGGCGCCCGAGTCGATGCTCTCGGCAGCCAGCCGGAGTCCCGCCTCCAGGCCCTCCGCCCGCCCGGCCGCGGCCAGCGCGGCGGCGGCGTTCAGCAGAACCACGTCCCGCCCGGCGCCGGGGGAGCCCTCCAGGATCGCGCGGGTGATCCGGGCGTTCTCGGCCGGATCGCCGCCGGCGATCTCCGCCCGTTCGGCCCGGCGGCAGCCGAACTGCTCGGGGGTGATGTCGTAGGTGCGGATCATCCCGTCGTCGAGCTCGCAGATGCGGGTGGGGGCGCAGACGCTGATCTCATCCAGCCCGTCGTGCCCGTGCACGATGAAGGCGCGCCGGGAGCCGAGCAGCCGCAGGGCCTGGGCGAACATCTCGGTCAGGGCGGGGGCGAAGACCCCGAGCAGCTGGCAGCCTGCGGCCGCGGGGTTGGCGAGCGGCCCGAGCATGTTGAAGATGCTGCGGATGCCCACCTCGCGCCGGGCGGCGGCGGCATGCTTGAGCGCCCCGTGGTAGAGCGGGGCGAAGAGAAAACCGATGCCGATCTCCCCCAGCGCCTCCTCGACCACTTCAGGGGGGACGTTCAGATTGACCCCGAGCGCCTCCGCCACGTCCGCGCTGCCGCAGCGGCTGGAGACCGAGCGGTTGCCGTGTTTGGCCACGGTCACCCCGCAGCCGGCGACGACGAAGGCCGTGGTGGTGGAGATGTTGAAGGTGTTGGCGCCGTCGCCCCCCGTGCCGCAGGTGTCGACCACGGTCTTTCCCGGGACCTGGACCCGCACGGCCTTGCGCCGCATCACCCCCGCCGCCCCGGCCAGCTCCTCGAAGGTCTCCCCCTTGGTGGCGAGGGCCGCCATGAAGGCGCCGATCTGGGCGTTGGTGATGCTGCCGCTGAAAATCGCCTCGATCATACCGGACATTTCGGATTGCGAGAGGTTCTTTTTGGCGATGATGGCTTGGAGTTGTTCCGTAAACATGGTCGGTTCCTTTCGGTTGCAGGCGCCTAGACCGGGATCGGCTGGTGCGTCATTTTGAGGAAGTTCCGCAGCAGGCGTTTGCCGACGCCGGTCATGATGGACTCGGGGTGGAACTGAACCCCCTCGGTGGGGTGGCTGCGGTGCCGGATGCCCATGATTTCACCATCCTCGGACTCGGCGCTGATTTCGAGGCAGGCGGGCAGGGAGTCCCGCGCCACGGCGAGCGAGTGGTAGCGCATGGCCTGAAAAGGGCTCGGGATCCCTTGAAACAGGGTGCGGCCGTCGGCCGTGACGTTCGATGTCTTGCCGTGCATGAGGCGCTGGGCGGGGACGACCTCACCGCCGAAAGCGAGCGCGATGGCCTGGTGGCCCAGGCAGACCCCGAGGATGGGGATGCGGCCGGAGAAGCGCCCGATCGCGGGCAGGGTGATCCCGGCCTGTTCCGGCCGGCCGGGGCCCGGGGAGATGATCAGCCCCCGCGGGGCGAGCGCCTCCAGCGCCTCTAATCCCAAACTGTTGTTGCGGGCCACCCGCACCTCGGCCCCCAGCTGCATGAGGTACTGGTAGAGGTTGTAGGTGAAGGAATCGAAGTTGTCGATCATGACCAGCATGGCCTCTTCCTCCTCAGATGGTGGATTCCGGAGCGATGAGCTCGAGTGCCTTCTGCAGCGCCTTGGCCTTGTTGACCGTCTCCTCGCGCTCGCGTTCGGGGTCCGAGTCGGCTACGATCCCGGCCCCGGCCCGGACCGAGAGCCTGCCGCCTTGGATGCAGGCGGTGCGGATGGTGATCGCCATGTCCAGGTTGCCGCTGAAGGAGAGGTAGCCCGCGCAGCCGCCGTAGGGGCCGCGGGGCTCCTTTTCGTGGGCGGCAATGAGCTCCATGGCGCGGACCTTGGGGGCGCCGCTCAGGGTCCCCGCCGGGAAGCTCGCGGCCAGGAGATCCCAGGCGTCCAGTCCGTGCTTGAGGTCGCAGCGGATGTTGGAGACGAGATGCATCACGTGCGAGTAGCGCTCGACCACCATGAGGTCGGTCACCTGGACGCTGCCGATTTCGGCGACCCGCCCCAGGTCGTTGCGGCCCAGGTCGACCAGCATCAGGTGCTCGGCGCGCTCCTTTTCGTCACGCAGCAGCTCATCGGCCAGTTGGCGGTCCTCCTGCTCGGTGCGGCCGCGCGGGCGGGTGCCGGCGATCGGCCGCAGGGTGGCGACCCGGTTTTCCAGCCGCACCATGGTCTCGGGCGAGGAGCCGACCAGGACCGTGTCGTCCAGGTGCAGAAAGAAGAGATAGGGCGAGGGGTTGATGTAGCGCATGGCCCGGTAGAGCCGCCAGGGGTCGGGGGTGTGGTCGCAGGTGAAGAGCTGGGAGATGACCGCCTGGATGATGTCCCCTGCGCGGATATGCTCCTTGAGGGTGCGGACCGTGGCGCGGAACTCCTCCTCGGGCAGCGTGGGGACGAGCTCCGGCCGGCCGTTCGCCGGAGCCGGCGGCCGCCTGACCCGGGGGGCCGCGATCTTTGCGAGCATCTGCTCGAGCCGTGCCTCCGCATCGGCCCAGGCCGCTGCCGGATCCTGCTTCGGGAAGGTGATGGCGACGAGGAGCAGGGTGTGGCGCGCATTGTCGAAGATCAGCACCTCGCCCGGGATCATGAAACAGGCAAGGGGTTGGTCCTGAGGCCAGCGGTGGGGGATCGCCTCCAGAAACGAGACCATCTCGTAGTTCAGGTGGCCGACCAGCCCGCCCCAGAAGCGCGGCAGGTTGAAGAGGTCGGCCGGCCGGTAGGGGGCCAGGAGCTCCTTGAGGGCCCGGAAGGGGTTCCCGCCGTGTGCCACCTGCCGCACGACGCCCCCTTGCTCCACCTCCAGCCGGTCGGTGAAGACCCGGGCGATCAGGTGGGAGGAGAAGCCCAGGAAGCTGTAGCGCCCCCAGCGCTCGCCCCCCTCGGCGCTTTCAAGGAAGAAGAGGGGGCCCTTGTTCTCGTAGAAGCGGCCGAAGAGGGAGACCGGCGTGTGGGTATCGGCCAGGATCTGGGCGCAGACCGGCACCACGTCGTAGTTTTCCGCAAGCTTCAGGAACCGGTTCTTGTCGGGGAAACGGCTCAAGATCATACACCCTCCATCGGTGCGGCGGCGGTGCAGGGCCGCCGCGGTTTCGGCGTGCAAACAAAAAGGCTGCGGGACTTTCGGCCCACAGCCTTTTTTAAAGTCAAAAGGACCGTGGGCCTTCGGAGCGGCCCACGATCCTTTATGTTCAACACCTGATGCCGGTCGTGCAGGCTACTCCGCGGGAGCGACCTGCCACCACCACTGCCTGTGATTACGCTTTTCTCCGTTCGGCATAACGCGGTGCATCTTGCGTTCCTTGATCGTCGTTGCGTCAACGATACCTGATTGAAAGCTGCTGTCAAGCATTTTTTTTGTCCGAAATGATGCTGGTCTTTTGCTGCCATCCTGTGTAAAATAAAAAAATGTTACAAATCACTTGGATCAGGTGCGAATGAAACAGGTCCTGGCGGCGATGGCGATCATCTGTTGGGCCCTGGCGGGAGCCGCTTCGGCCGGCGGGCCGCCGCCCGCCGCGGACCCATTTCCCGGCCGGCCGGGGGTCGTCGTGACCGATGTGCTCGAGATGCGGGCGGTCGTGGAGGCGATCGATCCGGCCAAACGCATCGTGTCGCTGAAGGGCCCCCAGGGTCGGTCCTTCACCCTGAAGGCGGACAAGGCGGTCGCCAACCTCAACCAGATCCGAAAAGGGGATTCGGTCCGGGTCGATTTCGTCGAGTCCATCGTGGTGATGATGAGCCCGGCCGATGCCCCCGCGAACGCGGCCGGAGGCCGGCTGGTCTCCGTGGCGCCGAAGGGGTCGAAACCGGCCGTGCTCCTGGCTGAGACCCTCCCGGTGAGGGCGGTCGTGCAATCCGTCGACCCGAAGGCACACACCATCTCTCTCAAGGAGGCCGGCGGCGGCCTCAAGACCGTGCCGGTGGACCGCGGATTCAAACGGCTTCAGGAGTTTCGCCCCGGCGATCGGGTGATGGTGCGGTTGACCGAGGCCCTGGCCCTTAAAATCGAGAAACGCAAATAAGACGAGTCCAATTATCAGGAGAGAAGGGCGCATGCGTAAGGGATGGGTGCTTGCGGTCGTTTTGCTCGTCGTCGGGTGGGCGGGGGGGGCGGGGGTTCCACCGGCCGCCGCCCAGGATCAGCCCGCGGGCGGCGCTGCAGCGGAAGCCGGTCAAACGATCGACCCCTATGATGACGAGGAGGATGATGAGGGCGGCAGCCGCGTGCCGGTGCACGACCCCCTCGAGGTCTTCAACCGGGACATGTTCATCATCAACGACTTTCTCATTCTCTTCGTGCTCGAACCCGCCGCCAAGGGGGTCAAAGCCGTCGTCCCCTGGGAATTCCGCACGATTTTCCGCAACGCCCTCAAAAACCTCCGCTTCCCGGTGCGCTTCGTCAACAGCCTGCTCCAGGGCAAGTGGGAAAAAAGCGGGAATGAATTCGCCTCCTTTTTCCTCAATACCACCGTCGGCTTCCTGGGGATGGCCGATGTGGCCTCGATTTATCCCAGCCTCGCGAGCAGCCCGGAGGACATGGGGCAGACCTTTGCCGTGTGGGGCTGGGAGGAGAGCACTTTTCTGACCCTGCCCTTCTTCGGCCCCTCCACGCTGCGCGACACTTTGGGAAAACTTCCCGACGGGGTCCTTGACCCTCTCTTCTGGTACCGCAACCTCGGGCTCTCC
>JALOOS010000115.1 GCA_025454275.1 Desulfobacterales bacterium
ATCGTCGACCATTTTCTGAAACAGGATCCCTTTTCCCGGGTGCGGGCCGAGTGCGCGGTGTCGAGCGCCATCATCTTCATCGCCGTGCGCTACGCCTCCGAGGCGAAGGTGGATTTCTCCTACCTGGCGCGCAAGGTGATCCAGAAGATCGGCTACGACCAGCCGGACTTCAATGCCAAGATCTGCAGCATCCTCTCGGCGCCCCAGGAGCTGCCGCTCAACATGGCCCATCGCTTCGACGAAACCCAGCTCTCGGACGAGGAGATCGACCGGGTGGCCGCCAAGAACCAGGTGACCCTCTTCGGCTACGCCTGCGACCAGACCCCGGAGCTGATGCCGCTGCCCATCATGCGGGCCAACCAGCTCGCCCGCCGCCTGGCCGAGGTGCGCCACCGGAAAATCCTCCCCTACCTGCTGCCGGACGGCAAGGTGCAGGTGGCGGTGGCCTACAAGGAGAACAAGCCGGCGCGGATCCACAGCGTGACCGTGATGGCGAGCCTCGACCATCCCAAGCAGGTGGATCCGAAAAGGCTGACGGCCGACATCGTCGCCAACGTGATCACACCGGTGTTCCAGAAACAGAAGATCCGGCCCGACAAGGAGACCCGGATCCTCATCAATCCCGACGGCCCCTACCAGGGCGGCCCCTCCCACCACTCCGGGCTGACCGGCCGCAAGAGCGCCGTCGACACCTACGGCGAGTACGCCCGCCACAGCGGCGACGCCCTGAGCGGCAAAGACCCCATGCGGGTGGACCGCGTCGGAGCCTATGCCGCGCGCTACGCCGCCCGCAACATCGTGGCGGCCGGTCTGGCCGCCGCCTGCGAGGTGATGCTCAGCTACTCCATCGGGATCACGCGCCCGGTCAGCCTTCAGGTCCAGACCTTCGGGACGGGCCGGCTCCCCGACGAGAAGATCCGCGATCTGCTCGAGCGCTGCTTCGAGTTCCGGCTGGCGGGGATCATGAAACACTTCCGCCTGCGCCACCTCCCCTCCAAGCACACGAACGGCTATTTCCAGAACCTCGCGAGCTACGGACACTTCGGCCGCACGGACATGGAACTGCCCTGGGAAAAGAACGACAAGGTGGAGATCTTGAAGGCCGGCGGGTAGCGGCCGGCAAGGGGAGTGGAAACAGAAGGGACGGTTAAAGCAGTGCTGCCAGAAGCGAGAGCCCGCTCGCATCCAGGCTGCGGCCCACCGCCCATCCGAGTGCCGCCCGTCCCAGCCGCATCCCGACATCGGCCACGGCGGCCTGGACATGCTCGTCATGGGTGAGCGCCTGTGCGGCATCGTACAGACCCTGATCCTGCAGCAGGGCCAGGATGCGGTCATGGGCGGTTTGACCGGAATCGTAAAGGACGACCACGCTGCCCGTCAGCGGGGTCACTTTCACGGCGGTGACGCCGGGGAGCTCCTTCAGCAGTCTCTCCACCCGCTCGGCCACGGCCGGATCGCGTTTCAAATCGGGGAGCTTGACGCGCAGCCGTCCCGGCACGTGGTGGCAGTAACAGCGCATGGGGCTCAGCCCTCCTTCCCTGTGCGTTTCAAAAAGGTGCGGCAGTTGGGGTAGTCGCTGCATCGAAAACGGGTCAGCGTGCGCTGGCGCATGTAGACATGCATCGGGAGGCCGCAGGCGGGGCAGGCCGGACGCTCGGCGGCGCTCAGCCAGACGGGGGCATTCAGCGTGAACTGGCGCCGGCACACCTGGCAGAGATAGCGCGTGTGCCCGGCCTTCGTCCGGCCGTAGCGGTAGATGGCCTCGGCGCCGCACCGCGGGCAGGCCATGCCGCTGATCGTTTTTCGCTTCTTTCCGCTTCGCAATGGTCGGTCCGGTCCAGGGACGTTTCGGATCCGATCCTTCGCCGTTCGGCTGACGAGGGTCGTCATGGCGGCCCTTTCGGAAGGGTGTGGTGATATAGCTTAGTGTCCATCCGGAAATGGTGGGTTGCGGCTCAGGTCAAGGCCGCAGCGCTGCCGCAACCGCAGGCGTAGTGGTTCTACGCCGAGGATTGCGGCGAGCGAGAACGCAGGCCTGGGCCGCAATACGCCGTTTCCGGATGGACACCAGCTTAACGGATGCGTGTTAGGCCATCATTAGCGCCGTGCTAAAAATCGGTGAAGGCCCGCGGTGCGCCACCCCGGCGCGGCGAGTAAGAGCGGGCGGCGCTAAATTCTGGGGCGGGGTCGGTCGGCGGGGGTCAGGGATTGAAAGATCTCGAGGTCGCAACCCGCGCGGCACCACCCCGTAGCGCACATAGGCGATGAAGTGCTTCAGCAGCTCGGCGTATTCCTTGCCGCAGCGCCGGCGCCGTGCGGCATCGACCCGGCCCTTCAACCCGATTCGCTCGGCCTCGGTCGCCTCCCGGTCGGCCAGGCGAATCACCTCGTAGTAGTCCTTGTTCCGCAGGGCTCCGGCTAAATCGGCCAGATTGCAATCGTTGGAGATCATCGGGTGCCTCGCTTGCATAAAAAGGGTTTGAATCGCAACGCGGCGTGAGCCTATAATTGAATTGTTAGTTTTTCATTAGGGCCTAAAAAAGATATCACACGGTCACGAAGGCATGTTATGGCACCTCACCCCCATAGAGGGATGCACCCGGGAAGAGCGTCCGTGGAGAGCGGCAAAGGAGCATGACAGGTGGAGGCGGAGCGAGCCATGGTGGAGTTGAAACATGCCTTGCCCGGAAGGGCACGTTACCGGATTGCGGTCATCCGCCGTGATCCGGGCCGGGCCGAACGTCTCGCCCGGAGCCTGCGCGCCGCGGCCGGCATCTACCAGGTGGCCGCCCGGCCGGCCACGGGCAGCCTTCTCGTGCGGTTCGCACGGGCGCGGCCGCTCCGGGAGGTCACGGCGGTCGTCACCCGCGCCCTCGAGTATACGCAGGAGACGGACGGCGGTGCGCCGGACGCCTCCGGCCGCACCCGCCTGATCCCGGCCCTGCGCGAGGAGGCCTCCCTTCAGCCCTGGCATCACATGAGCGCCGCTGCGGTGCTGCGTTTTTTCAACGCGACCGCCTCCGCCGGCCTTTCGCGGCGGGAGGTGGAGCGCCGCCGTCGCCTGCACGGCACCAACCGCCTGCCCGGGACTGCGGGGCGTTCCTTTGCGGCCATCCTCCAGGGCCAGGTGACGGAGTTGCCGGTGCTGCTGGTAGCGGCCGCGGCCGGTCTGGCGATCCTCGCCGGCGGCGTGGCCGAGGGGCTGGTGGCCCTGGCGATCGCCCTTTTGAATGCCCTGGCGTCGAGCCTTGCCGAAAACCGGGCCGAGCGCATGCTCGATGAGGTGCGGACGGCCGTCGAACTCACCGCCCGGGTCCGCCGCGGCCGGGAGATTCGCGACATCGGCTTCGATGAGATCGTCCCCGGGGAGATCCTGGAGCTGCAGCCCGGCTCCCGCATTCCCGCCGACGCGCGCCTGATCCGGGCCGACGCCTTGGCGGTCGATGAGGCCGCGCTGACCGGCGAGAGCATCCCGGTCCTCAAATCGGCGGCGGTGTCGGCCGACCCGAACCCTCCGCTCAGCCAGCGCGCGAACATGGTCTATCGCGGCACTCTCGTGGTCGAGGGTGTCGGGCGGGCGGTCGTCGTCGCGACCGGGGCGGATACGGTGCTGGGCCGGCTGCAGGCCTTCCTGGGCGCGGTCTTTCCGCCCGAGGCCGCTGTCGCCGGGAACCTGCGGCGGTTGATCCGGCATTTTCTATCCACGGGTCTGGGAGTGGGGGCGCTCTTCGGTCTCTATTCCCTGATCCGCGGCCACGGGCTCCTGCCGGTGCTGAGAGAGGCCCTCTCGCTGGTGGCCGGCGCCATCCCATCCGGGCTGTCGACCTTGAGCGCCAGCGCCTTCGCCTTCGGCCATGAAGAGCTGCGCCGCCGCCGGGTCCTGGTCCGCCGGCTGCGGGCCCTCGGGAATCTGGCCTCGACCCAGGTCGTCTGTTTCGACAAGACCGGGACCCTCACCCTGAACCAGATGAGCGTGGCCGCCCTCTGCGCCGGAGGCGACCGGGCGGATGCTCCGCAGGAGGGCGCAGGCGCCCCCGTTCCGCCCGCCCCTGCACCCGCCGGCGGTGACCTGGACTGGCTGATCCGCCTGGGAGCGCTCTGCAACGAGGCCTTCATGATTCACGAAGGGGCCCAGTCCCTGGAGGGCTCCTCCACGGAAAAGGCCCTCATCCATTTCGCAGAGCGGAACGGGATCAATTCGACCCGCTTCCGGGGCGAGCATCCCATCGTCGAAATCTTTCATCGCAGCGAAAAGCACCCCTTCATGGTGACCGTGCACCAGTGGGACGCGGAGCGGGAGCTGACCGCGGTCAAGGGCGCCCCGCTCGAGGTGCTGGAGCAATGCAGCCACCTCCGCCGGGGCGGCGCCATCCTCCCCCTGACGGAGGCGGACCGGGACCGGATCGAGGCCGACAATTTCCGCATGGCCGGAGGGGGGCTCCGGGTGCTGGGGCTCGCTTTCCGCTGGGGCCGGGAGGGGACCGAAGCGGGGCGCTACACGGACGGCGACGGCCTGGTCTGGAGCGGACTGGTGGGCCTCTCCGACCCGGTGCGCCGCGGGGCGCGGGAGGTGGTTCAGGCGCTGCATCGCTCCGGGATCCGGACCGCCGTCCTCACCGGCGACCAGAGCCTGACCGCGCAGCACATCGGCAACCGGCTCGGCCTGAGCGGAGGCGAGCCCCTGCGGATCCTGGATGCCGCCGAACTGCGGGACGGGGCCCTCACCGGGCTGGCCGGGGTGGTGGCCCGCACCCATGTGTTTACGCGGCTCACCCCCACCCAGAAGCTTCAGATCATCCAGTCCTACCAGAGTGCCGGCTTGAGCGTCGTCATGGTCGGAGACGGCTTCAACGATGTCCTGGCGCTCAAGGTGGCCGATGTGGGCATCGCCATGGGCCTGAAGGGCGCCGATATGGCCCGCAAGGCCGCCGACCTGGTCCTCGAGGACGATGCGCTGGAAAACGTCCCGGCCGCCATCGAGGGCGGCCGGCGATTCTACGGCAACATGCGCCGGAGCCTGCGGTTCCTCTCCGGCGCCGCCCACGTCGACATCGCCGCCGCCCTCGCGGCCAAGGCTGCCGGCGGCGGTGCCGGCCTCAGCCCGCTGCAGCCGGTATTTACCAACCTGGCCGCCTTGTCGCTGGCGGTCGATGCGTCCGGCCGTCCGGACGGCGCTGCACCCCAGGGCCCCGAGCCGGCATGGATCGATCGAGAGCAGCTCGGCGGCGCGCTGGCCGACGCCGCCCGGGTCGTGGCCGTCTCGGGCCTTGCCGGGGGCTATGCCGTTGCCCGCTACGGCGGCGGGGCGGCGGCCGGCAGGGTCTTCTGGAGCAGCCTTGCCCTCAACCAGCTGCTGCTGGCGCTCGGGGAGGAGGCGCCTGCGGCTTCCGCGGAACGCCCCCGGCCGGTTCTCTGGGGCATCGCCGGTCTGCCGCTCCTCTTGTTCGCGCTCACGGGCGGCGGCCTGGTCGATCTCCTGGTCATCGCCGGGGGCGGCTGGCTCGCCCGCCGGTGGTCCGGACAACACCGCTGCGAACCGGACGCGCACCCCTCCAAGGAGAGGGCATGAGAATCATCTTCTTTGCGGGCAAGGGCGGGGTCGGCAAGACCTCGGTGGCGGCCGCCACCGGTATGGCTACGTCGGCCCGCGGCTGCCGCACCCTGATCATGTCCCTGGATGTGGCCCACAGCCTGGCGGACATTTTCGATCTCGAACGCGGGCTGCTCGACCAGCACCGGGGCCGTCCGGTCAAGGTCCGCCCCAACCTCTGGATCCAGGAGCTCGACATCCAGGAGGAGATCGACCGCAACTGGGGCGAGATCCATCGCTACCTCTCGGGCCTTCTGAACACCACGGGCCTGAATGAGGTCCTGGCCGAGGAACTGGCGGTCCTGCCCGGGATGGAAGAGGTGAGTCTCCTGCTCTACATCAACAGGTACACGCGTGAGCGCCGGTTCGATGCGCTGCTGCTCGACTGCGCCCCCACCGGCGAGTCGCTGCGCTTCATCAGTATCCCCACCACTCTTGAGTGGTACATGAAAAAGATCTTCAAACTGGAGCGCACCATCGTACGCTGCGCCCGCCCGCTGGCCAAGCGTCTGACCGACGTCCCCCTGCCGGGGGAGGAGTACTTCACGGCGGTAGAGCGGCTCTTCCTCCGGCTGGAAGGGGTGGACCGCATCCTCTCCGACCCGGCGCTCACCACGGTGCGGTTGGTCACCAACCCCGAAAAAGTGGTGATCAAGGAGACCCAGCGGGCGTTCATGTATTTTTGCCTCTACCGGATGAGCATCGACGCCGTGATCATGAACCGCATGCTGCCCAGCGGGATCCGGGATGGATTCTTCAGCGACTGGCTGTACTCCCAGAGCCGCTATGCCGAGCTCGCCCGCACCTATTTTCACCCTGTGCCGGTTTTTCCGGTGAACCTGTTCCAGGGGGAGATTCTGGGGCCCGAGCGGCTGGCGGCCCTGGCGGCCGAGATCTACGGGGAGCGCGACCCCCTGCAGCGGTTCTACGAGGAGGAGCCCTACCGGCTGATCAAGGAGGAGGGCCGCTACCGTCTCCAGCTCAAGCTCCCCTTCGTCGTCAAGGAGAGCATCGATCTGAGCAAGGTGGCCGACGAGCTGATCCTTAGGATCGGCAGCTACAAGCGGCACATCCTGCTGCCCAAGCCCCTGGTGGCGACGTCGTCGGTCACCGCGCGGGTCGATCCTCCCTACCTCAACATCCTGTTTGGAGGAGACGGCTCATGAAAAAGACCAAACCCGCCTGTCCTTCCCCGGATTGCCCGATCGGGCGCCTCATCAACGCCTGGGGCGGCTCGCCCCAGCGATCGGAGGCGGTGGATCAGCTCAGCCGCTGCGCGCTGCAGATCCTGAAGGCCGCGCGCATCGTCGTCGACGAGTGGGTGAAAACCCTGGAGGCGCGTGAACGGCCGAAGGCCCGCCGGCGGGTCACTAAAATCCGGGTGCAGTGATTCCACCCCCCTATTGATTTTCTAACCGTTTTCTTATCGGGCGCTAATCTGCGCCTGTCAGGGTCGCCTCTCCCGCTGGGGAGAAACGACCATGGCCACCGCCTTCCATCATGACGCCGCGGATGCGGCCCCCCGGATCGATCCATCCGCCCGGGTGATCGACTCCACGATCGGCGATTATACCGATATCGGCTCGAACTGGACCGTGCTGGAATCGAGCCTCGGCGACTACAGCTACCTTGCCGGCTCCGACGGCACGGTCATCTACACCGCGATCGGGCGCTTCTGCTCGATCGCCTCGCATGCGGTCATCAACCCGGGCGACCACCCCATGGAGCGGGTCACCCAGCACCACTGCACCTACCGCCGCCGGCGCTACGGGTTCGGCACCGGCGACGACCCGGAGTTTTTCGACCGGCGCCGCCGGCAGGCCTGCCGCATCGGCCATGACGTGTGGATCGGGACCGGGGCCATGGTCATGGCCGGGGTGACGATCGGCACAGGGGCCGTGGTGGGTGCCGGCGCCGTCGTGACCCGGGACGTCGCCCCTTACGCCGTCGTGGCCGGGGTGCCGGCGCGGCCGGTGCGCATGCGCTTTCCGGCCGCGGTGGCGGAGCGCCTGCTGGCCATTGCCTGGTGGGAGTGGGAGCGCCCCCTGCTGGACGCACGGTTCGAGGATCTGAGCGATGTCGAGCGGTTCCTGGAAAAATACGGCTGAGAGGCCCGTCGATCCGGCGGACCTGATGATGGGCCTCTCCGCGGCGCTGCCCGGGGTGGAGCCGGGCCGCGTGGCCGCCGTCCTGGACCGGCTCTGGGCTTCCGGCGCCTTTGCCGTCCATCGGCCGCCGTTCAAGGGGCTGCTCATGTGCCCGGTGCGCGACCCTTTCGATACCGAGTTCTTCCTGGGGGAGGTGCTGGTGACGACGGCCGAGGTCCGCTGCGCCGGCGCCGCCGGGCATGGAGTGATCATCGGCGATGAAGCCGAGAAAGCCCTGCTGCTGGCGGCCGTGGATGCCGCCGTCGCCGGCGGCCGGCCCGAGCTGCTGGAGGTTCTGATCCCGGCGTTCGCGGAGTGGTCGCAGGAGGAGGCCGAGCGCCGCCGCCTGGAGTCGAAGTCGGCGGCGGCCACCCGGGTCCTGTTCGAGTCCATGAAAAAGGAGCGGGTCGATTTCGGCTCGCTGGGGTGAAGCGCGTGCAGGTACGATCGGTAAG